>JAHHUB010000081.1 GCA_020024175.1 Oscillospiraceae bacterium
GTACAGGTATACTTTCTGTTTTCATATCATAAATGTGAGGAAGTAACATTTCTTCATTTATAAAACCATTTTGGTCTTTAGGGATAATATATTCACTGTAAACTGAGAAATTTTCATTGTCCCGGTTTGTAATTTTACAGTTGTCCCCATTTTGTCCAAAAGAGAAAACAGATTCCAAATCCTCATTAAAAGCTTCTATGCAAATTGCATTTCCCTGTTTGGTTCGGCTTTCATACATAACTGTAATGTAATCATCTGTGTTTGTAAATGAAATTAATTTTACAAGGTAGGGAAGTCTTTTGTATGTTACGATTTTTCCGTTTTTAATTACATCAATCATGCAGTTATCAAAAAATCCAAAACTGGTGTTTTCATCTTTGGTAAGTAAAATATCATATTCTATTTGTTTTTCATTATAATCAGACTCAGCCTCAGGTTTCGTATTTATAATTTCAAATCCTGTGTAAGAATACTCTGTGGAATTTAGCTCATATTTTTCATTGGAACTGTTATTGGATTGTCTGGCATTTATGGATTTTGTTAAAGATGATGTTTGGGAATTTTCTATTATTTTTTTAAATTCATCTTCATTTTTTGCTGTAATGAAATTATCAGGACTTTGCATTGAAAGCATATTTGAAGGTGGAGCCTTATCAGTTAATATTTTATTGGAAGATTCCTCATTTTTTTCTTCATGACCAGATTCAATTTCAGTTTCTTGGCAAGCTTCTTCAGATTCCACAGCATTTTCCATGTCCTGTGCAGACGCTAAATTAATTTGTGCACTGCTATCGGATTTTTCTATTTGCATATGGGGGAAAATTATTGCTAATGCCACCATAGCAGCAATAGGCAGAGCAAATTTTTTAATAAAAATAATAAAATTGTTTTGAGATTGTTTTTTTATAGGTGTGTTTGGGATAACATCTTCTATAAGACAGAGGAGGTTTTCAGATTTGAGAGAGTTGGGGAGTTTAATTTCTTTATCAATATCTTTTAATTGTTTTTCAAATTTTGATATAAATTCTTTTTCTTGATTATTCATTAAAATCCTCCTTTTCTGTCAATATTTTTCTGAGTTTAGCATAAGTTCGGTGAAGTTTTGAACTTACTGTACCATGGGGCATATCTAATATTTTTGAAATTTCTTTGGTAGTATAGCCGTGTATAACATATAAAATAACAATCTCTCTTTCTTCAAAAGATACCTTATCCAAAGCTGCCATAACAGTTGATTTTTCACTGATGTCTTTTTCCATATCGGTTTTTTCATCACAAAGGTCGGTAAATTCTTCTATATCTGAGTTAGATCTGCCTTTAATATATTCAGAAACTTTTCTTTTGCAGCGTATGTATAAAATACGCATAATCCATGGTTTAAAACTTGCTAAATCTCTTAGTGATTTAATACTTTTATAAGCTTCTACAAATGTTTCACTGACTACATCTTCTGCATCATAAGTGTTGCCCAAATTAAAAAGAGCCAGTTTATATAAATCAGTGGAAATGCTGTCATATATTTGGCCAAAGGCTTCTTTATCGCCATTTTTGGCTTTTTCCACTGTTTCAACAGATATTTTCATTTTGCACCACCTTTTTTATTATAGGCACTACAAATGAATATTATAAAATCTATATTCATTTATAGTGTGTGTAATTTATTATATATTATTGCATAATTTTAAAAAAAGTCAATTAAAATAAAAGTCTTTTAAAAATTAACTTTTAGTTATATAATATAGCTATATAACCTATATAATTGGATGTGAAATTTTGAGTATTAATTTTGAATATTATAAAGTATTTTATTATGTAGCTCAATGCGGAAGCATATCAGGAGCAGCTAATAAACTTTTTATTTCACAGCCGGCAGTTAGTCAGGCAGTGAAACAACTGGAAATCAGTCTTGGGAGTATTCTTTTTCATAGAACCCCAAAAGGAGTAAGACTCACCACCGAAGGTGATGCGTTGTATTCATATATAGCTCAGGGATGTGACTGTTTTTTACAGGCAGAAAGTATGTTTAAAGATATACTGAGTCTTCAATCAGGTGAAATTCGCATAGGAGCTAGTGATATGACTTTGCAATTTTGTCTTTTGCCTTATTTAGAGAAATTTCATCAGGAATATCCTCATATAAAAATAAAAGTTACCAATGCTCCTACCCCTGAAACCATAGAAAACCTAAAAAACGGGGATATAGATTTTGGTGTGGTAACTTCACCATTTCCACAGGGAAAATGGTTGGATGTTCATGATGTGGGTTATGTTCAGGATATATTTGTAGCAGGTAAAAAATTTCAGCATTTAAAGTATAAAACCGTAAGACTGAGTGAACTTGCAAATTATCCCCTCATAATGCTTGAGGGTAATACCAGTACAAGAAGATTTATAGATGATTTTATGAGTTTTAATGGGCAGAGAATAGTTCCTGAATTTGAACTTGCCACCAGTGAGCTTATAGTTAAATTTGCTTCCAAAGGCATGGGTGTTGGGTGTGTGGTAAAAGATTTTGCCGAAGATTCACTAATGAATGGTCAGCTTTTTGAACTTAACCTTGAAACTCCCATACCAACACGAAAAATGTGTATAATAACTCACAGTAAAATTCCGGTATGTGCCGCAGGCAAAAAACTTTTGATGATGATTGAAAATACTGAGAAGAAACTATCTTAAATTTTTAGTGACATCATTGTGCATAAAATTATCAGATGAAAAAGAGAATAAAACCTTATCATAAGCTTTTACATCCAAATCTTTGTATATATCTATGGGAGCAGTGTCTACATTGATATACGTGATTTTTTCATAATTTACAGTCAAAAAAGGAAGATAGCTCATAACAGTTTTGTCGCCATAAATAAGCAGTTTTAATGAATTGGGAGAATCTATTTTTATATCAATTCTATCAGCAGAACCACCCAAAAATATATCATAAGGATTGCCTGTTTTGGCAGCCTCATCAGGATATAACTCATAATAGGTATTGATTTCGCCGTTTTTTAATCTTGTAACATGATATTCTCTTGAAAATTTTGAAAATTTATATGATGATATTTTGTCCGGACTTACAGATTTATAAGGTGATTGATTGTAAATATCACCATAAAAATCCTGTGTATAGTGTTTAATTTCAAATCTTTCCAAAGGGTGAGCCGGAATATGAAGTCTTTTGGCTATTTGTTCATAAACATAATATCCCCCAAGTCCTGTTAAATTGGTATCAGTTTTATAATAAATAT
Organism: Oscillospiraceae bacterium; assembly: GCA_020024175.1. Classification (GTDB taxonomy): domain Bacteria; phylum Bacillota; class Clostridia; order Oscillospirales; family Ruminococcaceae; genus JAHHUA01. The sequence goes on from JAHHUB010000081.1 coordinate 3,243, forward strand.
ATTTATCATTGTTGGCAAAAAGAGTGGGATATACATTTATTGTAGAAACATGACTGTTAAAATCCGAATATATATTCTCTATAAAAGATTTTTCATTAAAAAGTCTGTTTCTGTATAATGAATCAATTTCCTGCTGTTTTATGGAACAGGCAGCAGGAACAATTATGGCATATGTGGGAATACGGTATGTGTCAGCAAAATTTATAATTGTCTGTACATTGGCATCTGTCAGGTTATAATCAGGATTTTTTACCACTTTTAAAAGGCTGTCATTGGATATATATATGTTATTTTGCTCTTTTTCACCGCTGAAAAATTTGATATTTACGGCTAATTCTTTCAATTTATGAGAAAAAGGAATATTTGCTTTAAGCATTTCCTCTGTTTGATTAAAAATCGACAGAGGATTTTTGTTAAATGATATATTTAGGTTGTCATTGGCAACAGCATTATATAAAGTGAAAATTAAAGTAACTAAAATTATAAATATAATACAAATTGCTGAAATTCTTTTTGCTTTCAAGTAAAATCACTTCCTTTTTAACAATAGGATTTTTATATAATAAATGAGCAGGCACAAATTAAAATAACCACATTAAGCAGAGCAGAGAAAAGTTCCCAAAATACAGGGAATCTTTTTATAAAAAATCTTGTAATTCTGTGCCAGATACTTGTGGAAAGCACCATTGCCAGAAGTAATACAACAAAATTAGAAGTAAAAATAAACAGAGTATTGCTGTCATACAGTTCAATATGTCCAAATCCGAACATGGTGGTAAGATAAGTTGCCGTATCACCTATATTTGTCCCCAGCATAATGGAAAATGACATCATTATAGCACAAAATGTGATGAATCTTTGAAGAAAAGCAGGCAGGTTTTTCCATAATTTTGGATAGACATATTGCTCCAAAATAATAAGAATACCAAAGTAAACTCCCCAAAGCAGGCAGTTTAATCTAAAACCATACCATACACCTATCAGCATGGAAACCAATAAAATATTAAACATAGCTGACAATGTACCGTTACTTTTTCCGCCTAACTGAATATAAACATAATTTCTGACATATTCGTTGACTGTGATATTAAATCTTGCAAAAAACTCGTCCAAACTTCTTGCCTGAAAGGGATAAAAAAATCCGTTTGGCAATTCAAAAGAAAACATAAGACCTATGCCTTTGGCTATGTCAAAATAAGCTGACAGTGTAAAATAAAGTGAAAATGCAAAACTCAGCATTAAAAGCCAGGATGCCAATACAGAAAGTTCATGAAATGGTATGGAAAGCAGATTTTCATACATATTGACAAGGGTATCTGCAATAATAATTTTTTTTGCAAATCCGCTTATAAATAAAACAATACCTTTGCTGATACTGCTCAGTGAAGGCTTTATTTTTGTTATTTGTGGTTTTAGAAAACTGTATTTTACAAGTGGCCCAAAATACAGCGATGGAAAAAACATCATTATGGAAAGGTATCTGAATATATTTTTATCTGCATTGTATTGGTTTTTGTATACATCTATTACATAACCCATGCCCATAAACGATGTAAACATCATCCCGAATATTGAAGTATATCCTAATATTTGAAATTCAATACTGAAATATAAAATTATTCCTATGTTTTTAAAGATATTTAAAAGCATAACAATTTTTCGCATTAGATTTCCGCTTTTGCTGCTGCTTAAATATATGGCACTCAGATAGTCATAAAACAATGAAAGCATTATAAAGGGAAGTCCTTTAAAATCCACTGATATATAATAAAACAGTGAAATAAAAGTTAGAATATGGGCTTTGAATTTATTTGGTGTTACATAGTACAAACTTAGAGATACAGGAAGAAAAATAAAAATAAATGTCAAGCTGAACATATTCATTTTATCACCTCATTTACTTTATTTTTTCCATTACTTTCTTGTATTCTTCTTTGGTCATCATGGCATTTAAAGTGGATATAAGAGTATTTGCTGACATTCTTTCAGGGAGATTCAATTCTTTTAAAAGTTTTTGACGCATTAAAGAGCTGTTTTCTCCACCGGATAAACCGTCATCTGCAAAGTCAGCTTTTGTAATGGGGTTGTTATTTACTTTTTGTGTTTCTCCAAAAACACCGGCTTTGTTTAAAGCTTCCAAAATAACTTGTTTGGAAACACCTTCAACACCCAGTTTTCCCTCAGCGGAGGGTTTTTCCTTGCGTTTTTCTTTTCCTAAAATATCAGGGATAAATACATTTATAACTTTGGATTTATCCAGTGAACCGCAGATATAATTGCGAATTTTAAATCCAGCAGTATCCGAATCAGTTATGATGATAAGTCCGCAGGTATCAGCCATACGGCGGAGAAATTTGAGTTTTTCTTTGTCTTTATAAATTCTGAAACCGCCTGTTTCTATTATATTGGCATCAATAAAAGAACTGAGTTTGATTTTATCGTATTTGCCCTCAACTACAACAGTTTGTTTCAGTATGATTTTATTGTTCATATCAATATTTCCTCAAGGTCATAATTTCGGTAATGGTTTTTTCTATTATAAATTCTCCAGGCAGGGGACTGGATTTTATACTCAAATCAGCCTCTGCCAAAATTGATATTATTTTTATAATTTGTGATTCATTATATTTTTTGCAGTCATCATAAGCATTTCTTATGCGAAAATCTCCCGGACGCAGTCCGAAAAGTTCACTGCTTTCATCTTTTGAAATTCCTTTATCCAGGGAAATTTTTGCTTTATATATATTGCAGTAAAAATTGTAAAGCACTCCTAAAATTTTAAGGGGTTCTTCTCTTAAAATCAGCAGTTTGTGAAGTATTTCCAAAGCTTTTGGTAAATTTCCCCGATTTATACAGTTGCTAAGGTCATAAAGCTGTGCCTCTACAGTGGGAATTATGGTTTTTTCAATCATTTCATCAGTTATGGGATTTTTATCGGCATAGGCTGTAAGTTTTGCCAGTTCATAAGAGAGCTTATTCATATCGTTTCCGCACATAGAAATAATATTTTGTGCCTGATTTTTTTCTATGGAAGATTCTGCTTTTTTAATATATGTCATAACATATTTTATTAAATCTGTTTCTTTTCTTTCGCCTAGGCAAATAGCAACACCGTATTTATCACAGAGATTTAATAAATTTTTGTGAGAGGCAGTTTTACCTGGATTAAAACTGTCGGATTTAATTTTAAATATTACAATGGAAAACTTGGGTATATCTGAGAGAAAATCCTCCAGATATTTGTTGTCAAAAATTTCTTTTGAGGGTTCATTTATTATAATTACGCGTTTATCACTGAAAAACGGCAGAGATTCAGCTACATCAGAAATTGCTTTCAGCAGAGTATTTTCTCCATCAAAGTTTGTAATATTAAATCCACTGTCCTCTTTTACAAATATATCAGAAAGTTTTTGGCTGTATAGGTCAATGAGGTAACTTTCTTCGCCATACAGTAAATATAAATTATAATATTTTTTTTCTTTTATGTCTTTTAATAAATCTTTTTCGGTTTGATAAATCATATAAATGCTTATTCTCCGTATATTTTAATTTTATATCCCTGTTTCATGGTCAAAAGTGAGATATTTTTTGTTTTTTTATTTTTAAATTGAGGTAAACCATCCTCATTGATAATTATATCATATAACTGATTATTTTCTATTATATCACAATTCTCTGTCTTTTTTAATATATAAACATTATTTATTTTGATTTTATAATACCCCTTAGTGTCATAAGTAATTTCTGTTTCAAAAGGCAAAGTATATTTAAAATTTTCCAAATTGTAAAAATTATTGTGTTTTACATAGCTCTTTGAAAAATTAACCAAATCAGCGTTTATCAGTTGTTTTTCGTTATGACAAGTTAAAACAGGGATATTTTTGATGTCAGCTAAAATATTATCATTATAGGGTAATTTGTGCAAATCTAAAATCACAGCATTGTTGCCATAGGTTAAAATTGAAGCACTGTCCAAACACAGAATATTTACAGTTTTGAAATTAAGACAGAGTGAAAGAGATTTTCCCATAAAAAACAGCATTAATATAGTTAAAATAGAAATTATGCGTATTTTTACATTGTGAAAATCCAAACATGAAACAAGAAATATAGTCATAGCTCCTATTACCCAAATGTATTTCCAATATTCATTCATGGTAATAATTGAAAAGGGTATGGAAGATATTATTTTACAGATAAAAATAATTATACTTGAGGAGAATTTGCAGATTATACCTAAAATTTTAATTATGGGAAGAAGAAAATTATTTACAGGCAATATTCCTATAAATAGTCCTGCTGTAAGTGTTAAAGGTACAAAAGGTGATATTAAAAGATTTGCTACAGGAGATAGTACGGATAAATAACCAAAGTGAAATGCACACAATGGTAAAACAAAAATCCATGCAGAAACACTGTGGAAAAATATTTTTCCGCTTTTGCGTAGAGGTACGGGGATTTTGGTTTTATAAAATCTCATATACTGGTTGGAAATCAAAGATATTCCTATTACAGCCATATATGACATTTGAAATCCCACATTTAATATGAGATATGGATTTAAACACAGAGTAATTGCCGCTGCCAGTCCCAAAGAATTTAAGCTGTCACTTTCTTTAAAAACCGCATCACCTATAATGGCTATGGTTATCATAATAACACTTCTGACAGTTGA
>JAHHUB010000082.1 GCA_020024175.1 Oscillospiraceae bacterium
ATATGCCCTTTTAGGGCTTGTGCAAACCACCAGTTCAACTGGTGGTCATGATTTTATAGAGTTGAGTTTCAAAAAGAATACAATTTATCATTTTGATGCACAAATTCAGGACTATTATTTGAAACTTTGAAACCTTATAAAGAAACAAATTGTATGCATCAAAGAAGAATCATCAAATGGCCTGAAAATAACTTAAAAAATTAAGCTTTTGTGATGGCAATATATATAGTTAACGGCAAAAAAACAGCAAATATTTATAAATGTATCCAATTTCCACAAAATGATTTGTATAGCTATAAAGAACATGATATAATGTTCAATGGATTTTAATACTTTTATTGATTCAACTTTACGAAAACATATATTGAAATATAGATTTAGTAAAATATTGTATATGATAAACAGATGTTTAAATTTGTTTTTATGGAGGCTTATAAATGCGTAAGATACCATTTTCACCACCTGACATAACTGAGTTGGAAATCAACGAGGTTGTGGATGCTTTGCGTTCTGGATGGATAACAACAGGGCCCAAGACTAAGAAGTTTGAAAAGCAGATAGCAAAGTTTTGCGGAACAAATAGAGCTGCTTGTCTCAATTCTCAAACAGCTAGTGCAGAAATGGCACTCAGGTTGTTGGGAATAGGTGAGGGGGATGAAGTAATCGTTCCCGCTTATACATATACAGCTTCAGCTTCTATAGTTTGTCACGTTGGTGCAAAGCTGATTTTCTGCGATGTTCAGAGAGACAAACTTGAAATGGATTATGACAAGCTTGAGACACTTATCAATGAAAATACCAAAGTTATAATTCCTGTGGATTTAGGCGGTATTCCTTGTGATTATGATAAGATATTTTCTATTGTAGAAAGAAAAAAGAATTTATTTAAGCCTAATAGTGAAATTCAGAAGGCTATGGGAAAAATATCTATAAATGCTGACTGCGCACATTCTTTTGGCGCTGTATGGCATGGCAAGAGGACAGGAAGTATAGCTGACCTTTCAAGTTTTTCATTCCACGCAGTAAAGAATCTCACAACAGCTGAGGGAGGAGCGCTCACATGGAAGTCTATTCCCGGAATTGATGATGAAGAAATATATCATCAAATCCAGCTTTTCTCATTACATGGACAGTCTAAAGATGCACTTGCTAAGACACAGCTTGGTGCCTGGGAATACGATATCAATGGAGCTTGGTATAAGTGCAATATGACTGATATTCAGGCTGCTATGGGACTTGCTCAGATGAGCAGATATGATGATATATTGAAGAGAAGAAAAGAGATTATCAATAGATATGATGCAAATTTTAAGCCTCTTGGTGTTTTAACACTTCCTCATTATTCGGATGAATATTCTTCTTCTGGACATCTTTATATCACAAGAATACCTGGGATTAGCTTAGAACAGCGCCAAGAAATCATAGTAAAGATGGCAGAGCAGGGAATAGCAACTAATGTTCATTATAAGCCACTTCCTATGATGACAGCTTATAAGAATATGGGGTTTGATATCAAAGATTATCCCAATGCCTATAGTCACTTCGTTAACGAGATCACTCTTCCACTCCACACCTGCCTCACTGATGAGGATGTAGAGTATGTGATTGAGAACTTTGTGAGAATTGTGAAGGAGTATTTATGAAAGTTATAACAGCACAACCACATAATTTGCCCGAAATTGCAAGAGTTCATATGATGTGTTTTCCAGACAGTTTTTCCTCGCAAATTGGTGAAAAGTTGCTAACAAAATTTTATTTGGAGTATATTAAAATAAATCCTGATCTTTTTTTAATTGCTACAGATGAGATAAGACACAATAAAATTGTTGGATTTTGCATGGGATATGTTTTAGACAATCATCAGTTCAATAAAAAATTTTTAATACACAATTTTGGAGCGTTGAGTATTCGAAGTATCTATTTATGTGCCACAGGAAATAAGCTGATGCTTCAAAAAATCAAAAATGCTTTTGCAAAAAACGAAGAATATGAAGTGCTAGATCCTAATATCAAAAATATGTCTGATAAGTGTAAGGGTGATCTGCTTTCTATATGTGTATTGGATAGTGTTAAGGGAAAAGGCATAGCACAACAGCTCATCTCTGAGTTTGAAAGACGCTTAAATGCACAAGGAAAAACAATTTGCATTCTTTCTGCAAAAGCAACAAATGATAGAGGAAATAGATTCTATGAAAAATGTGGGTATCATATTTATAAGAAAAGTTGTGATTCAATTTGCTATGCTAAAGAATTACTTTGATTATGCACAATCCATGTAAGGGAGACATAAATTGATTTTAAAAAAATGGGAAGACCTTCCTAGTGAGATGCAAACAGCAGAGGTACGACCTTATTACGACATTTTGGAAAAGAAGAAATGGAGCCTTATTTGCAAACGGCTGTTTGATATAATAGTGTCCTTGATTATGCTGATTATTTTATCTCCACTTTTTTTGATTTTGGCGATTGCAATCAAGATAGATACTAGAGGCCCTGTGTTTTATCGACAGGTCAGGGTCACTCAGTATGGCAGGGAGTTTCGTATACATAAATTTCGTTCTATGGTTACAGGAGCTGATAAAGGTAGTCAGGTGACAGTGAGTGGAGATAGCCGCATTACAAGAGTTGGAAAGCTTATCCGCAAATTCCGATTAGATGAAATCAGCCAGTTGATTGATGTATTACAAGGTAATATGACATTTGTTGGTGTTCGTCCAGAAGTTCCTAAATATGTAGCACATTATACAGATGATATGAAAGCTACATTTTTACTGCCTGCTGGGGTGACTAATCTGACCTGTATTTATTATGCAGATGAGGCAAGTCTTTTGGATGTAGCACAAGATACAGACAGGATATACATTGAGACGATTCTGCCAAAGAAAATGATGCTCAATTTGCAGGGAATCAAGGAATTCTCCTTTTGGAGAGATATCAAGCTGATGTTTATGACATTTTTTGCAGTGTGTGGAAAGAAATATGAATATAATAAGAAATTTATGAAAGAGGAGAAACAGGCAAATGCCCACTGATTTGGTTTCAATTATTATGCCGTCTTGGAATACAGGAAGATTTATTGCAGAGTCCATTAAATCTGTTTTACACCAAACTTATCAAAATTGGGAACTGATAATTGTTGATGATTGCTCTACTGATAATACAGATGAGGTTGTTGGTGAGTTTCATGATGAGCGTATCAAATATCTGAAAAATGACAAAAACAGCGGTGCAGCCCTCACAAGAAACAGAGCTATTCAGGAAGCAAATGGTGAATGGATTGCATTTTTAGATTCAGATGATATTTGGGCTCCAAAAAAATTAGAAAAACAGATTTCTTTCATGAAATCTAACGGATATGTTTTTTCCTATCACAATTATGAGAAAATTGATGAAGATTCAAATCAACTTAATATTCATGTGACTGGTCCTACAGTTGTTACTAAAAGGAAAATGTATCACTATGGATATCCTGGCTGCTTGACTTTTATGTATAATGCTAAGTTTTTTGGCAAAATTCAAATCAAAGATATTAAGAAAAATAATGACTATGCAATTTTGCTCATGCTGTGCAAAAAGGCTGACTGCTACCTTTTGGATGAAAATTTAGCACAGTATAGAATCAGAAAGGTATCAATTTCTCATGATAAATTGATAAAAAAAATAGAAAGTCACTATGATTTATTTCGTTTTTGCGATGAGAAATCGGTAATAGCTGCACTTTGGTTTGCGTGTCAGAATATGGTTTATGGGGCAATTAAAAAATTGTATTATGAAAAATCTTATATTGACAGATAAGGAGACGGGAAAAGAAATATTATGAAAAGAGTGGGAATTTGTGGGCACTATGGAGGTAATACAAACAGTTTAGATGGTCAAACTGTTAAAACGAAAACATTAACAAGGTCCATTACTGAAAAACTTGGAGCTGATGAAGTAGAAACTGTAGATACATATGGTGGAATAAGCCGAGTTTTTTCAATATTATTTCAACTTTGGAGGACTAACATTCATTGTAAAAATATTATTATATTGCCAGCCCATAATGCTTTGCAAGTGCTTGCACCATTTCTAAAAATTGTCAATCATTTTTACCATCGTAAACTTCACTATGTTGTAATTGGAGGGTGGTTGCCAGAATTTCTGAAGAAAAGAAATTGGCTAGCAAAATATTTGAAAAAGTTTGATTATATTTATGTGGAAACATCTACAATGAAAACGAATCTAGAAAAGCAAGGTTTTAAGAACGTAGTAATGCTACCTAACTGCAAGGAATTGCGAATTCTGAGTCTAGAGGAGTTGGTGTATAGCGAAAGCGAGCCTTATAGGTTGTGTACATTTTCACGAGTCTCTAAGGAAAAGGGAATCGAGGATGCTGTAAATGCCGTTATTCAAACTAATAATAAGCACAACAAAACCATTTACCAATTAGACATATATGGACAAATTGACAGCAATTATGTAGAAAGATTTGATCAGATAAAGCAAAGTTTTCCTCCTTATATAAGATATAATGGGTGTGTTCCATTTGATAGAAGCACAGATGTTCTTAAAGATTATTATCTTTTACTGTTTCCAACATACTATGCTGGTGAAGGTTTTGCAGGCACATTACTTGATGCATTTGCTGCAGGGGTTCCAATTCTTGCAAGTAACTGGAAATACAATGCAGAAATTGTTGAAAATAATGTGACAGGGTTTATTTTTCAAAATCAAAACTTGCAGGATTTAGTTGAAAAGTTAGAGAAGGCTTATACGGAAGTTGAGCGTATAAACCAAATGAGAAAGAAATGCTTAGAAAAAGCAGAGGAGTGTACTCCAAAAAAAATTATATGTATCATAACTGATAGATTTGTAGAAAATGTAGAAAAATCAAGTCATTTCAAGTCAGATGTGGTGATAAGCCAGCTTTTGAATAATTTGTAAGTGGATAGAAAATTTAATTGAGAGCAACGAGGTCATTAAAATGAAGCGGTTACTTTGCATAACTTCAAGCATGAATACAGGTGGAGCAGAAACTTTCCTTATGAAGATTTACCGCCAACTAGACAAGACAAAATTTCAGATGGATTTTTGTGTTAATGTTTCTGAAAACTTTTATGCAGAGGAGATTAAAAAGCTTGGTGGAAAGATTTTTGTGGTTCCCTGCAAATCAGAGGGACTTATAAAATCTTTTGGCGCTGTTAGAAAAGTAGTAAGAGATAATCATTATGAGATTGTCATGCGAGTCAACGAGCATTCACTTTCAGTTATAGATCTAATTGCAGCAAAGATGGGCGGTGCTAAAAAATTGATTATGCGTTCCAGCAATGCTTCATCTGGAAGTAAAAAAAGAATAATATTGCACAAGCTTTTTCAATTCCTGCCTATAATGGTTCCAAATGTGAAAATTGCACCTTCTAACCTTGCTGCTGAATACACATTTGGAAAGTATGCGGTGCGAAATAATGAGGTAATCAAACTGCACAATGGTTTAGATATAGATAAATTTACCTTTAATCCCAATGTTCGAGAACAATATCGGAGGGAACTTGGAGTTGAAAATAAGCTGGTCATAGGTCATGTGGGACGGTTTAATGAGCAAAAGAATCATGATTTTTTGATTGATGTATTTCAATGTTTTCATGAGGATCACCCTGAATCAATCCTCCTTTTAGTCGGAGAAGGAGGATTGCTGGAAAAAATCAAGGGAAAGGTTGAAAAATTAGGCTTGTCAAATTTTGTGCAGTTTCTTGGTGTGCGAAATGATATTCCGCAACTTCTATTTGCGATGGATGCCTTTGTATTTCCATCTTTTTACGAGGGTATGCCCAATACTGTGATTGAAGCTCAAACAACAGGATTACCATGTTTGATTTCAGATACAATCTCTAAGGAATCAAATGTAACAGGTCTAGTAGAATTTGATTCACTTAAAAAGTCACCTAAGGGTTGGGCTGATGATTTATTTAATTTAATTAATGCACATTTTGAGCTGCGTGAAAATGCTATATTATATATGGTAAAATCAGGCTATGATATAGCTCAATGTGCTCAGCTGTTCAAAGAAATAATTTATGAAGTTAAAATATAATTATTGCGTAGTGACAAGTTAATTCCATATAATCTTTTTTATAATGGAAAATTGGGAAATTTAATGTATTTACAATTTACAAGGAGAAAATAAGTTTGCATAATCAAAATTGTTTAATCGAAAAACACCTGCTTTTGTTTCCACATTGTGGATTACTATGCAAGAATAATATTATTCTGAAGAGTATAATAGCTTTTATATATATATACTCATTGTCTCTAAAACCTTTTCCTCAAGCTAATACTAGAAGACTGGTATGTATTGTAGTATTAGGAATAATTATTTTATTTAGAAAAAAAATATTAATATTCAAAGATTATTCTGTGTGGAAAACTTGCAGGAAATATTATATATTTCAATTGTGCGTATATATGTATACATCAATACTGATATTGTTTTTGGCAGGTAAAGAACACGGGACAACAATATCTGGTTCCATTTTAGAATTTCTTGTGTTTGGATTGTTGGGATACATTATGTTTCTTAATTTGTTTGATAACATAGACGAACTTATGCATGTACTTTTGATTGTTACGGTTATTCAGTGTATCATTATTTTTAGTGGAATTTTGTTTCCGTGGGCATCTGCTATAATTGATCATTTTATGGATGATTACACGCTTTCTTACTTTAATTATTCAAAGTTTAGACTAGGCGGTTATGCTGGGGGAATTGGCTGTATAACATCAACAGGATCTATGCAGCTTTCTTTAGGAATGATTTCTGCTTCTTATTTTATACAAACTAAGAAAAATAATTTAAAATATTTTTTCTTGTTTATGTTTATTACCTTTATTAGTGTAGCTGTTGCGAGAACTTCTTTTATATTATCCATGGTTGCTGTGTCTATTATTATAATAACCTCTATTTTCTCAAAAAATTTTAAACTTTTGAAAAATATAACATCAATAATATTTGTTCTTTTTATTGGAATACTGGTGATTAATTTTACTGGCTTGGCAAGTAATCTTCCACAAATTTTTAAAAGGTTTTTTTTCTTAGTTGAACATGGTAGCAATAGTTTCTTCCTTGCATATTTTGACAATAAAGTGCCACCTATTTCCTTGCATACAATTATTGGCACAGGGATTATTAGTGGAGATATTGGAAATGGAACTATGATAATTGCAGATGGAGGATTTTTTCGTATGTACACTGCACTTGGGCTTCCTCTGTCCATTATATTATATTTGGTCGTATTTGGAACTATATTTAAGCATTTTCTTAAAGCTAAGGAAAGTCCTATTAAATATACAATTTTGATTTTTCTTTGCTATTTGCTAATCGGAGAGATAAAAGAACCATATCTATATACAAATTATATGCTAGTCATTTATACAGTTTTTGTTAACCTCGCATTTTGTAAAGAAAGAAAATGCAATAAAAAAGATTAAATGTTAGTAACGGAGATGATAGCTATTAAGTACAATTATATTTATTTTAATGCTTATTATGGGAAAAAATGGAAATACAGTTCTGACGAATATAATGCCATATGTCTTAAAGATGCATCAGAGATGCCTAATGTTCAAGTAACATCAAATCCACTAGATTATGCCCAATATTTAGTTAGAATTTTATATTCTTTATGTGTATCAAAACGATTTGCAAAAATAATTCCGAATTTTTGTAAAAAAATGTGGTATCCTTTTTATTTCAAAAAAAAATTTAATGATAATAAGCCTATATGTTTTATAG
>JAHHUB010000083.1 GCA_020024175.1 Oscillospiraceae bacterium
CAGAAGAAACAACCAAGATAGCACCGTCCATCTGAGCAGCACCTGTGATCATGTTCTTAACATAGTCAGCATGTCCAGGGCAGTCAACGTGAGCGTAGTGACGGTTATCTGTTTCATATTCAACGTGAGAAGTATTGATTGTAATACCTCTTTCTCTTTCTTCTGGAGCCTTATCGGGCATATCGTAAGCCATTTTTTCTGCGTGTCCTTGAAGACCAAGTGTCTTTGTGATAGCAGCTGTCAATGTTGTCTTACCGTGGTCAACGTGTCCGATTGTACCAATGTTAACGTGGGGCTTAGTTCTTTCAAATTTTGCCTTTGCCATTGTAAATTCCTCCCTATAAATAGAATAATATAATATATTTCGCACAAGCTACAATTTTATTGTAGCATATTACTTTTAAAAATCAATACTGTATTTATAAAATAATACAATTATTGTTTTGTTCTGTCGCTGATAATCTTTTCAGCAATAGACTTAGGAACTTCCTGATAAGCATCAGGTTCCATTGTGTAGTTACCACGACCCTGTGTCTTAGAACGAAGGTCAGTTGCATAACCGAACATTTCTCCAAGTGGAACCAATGCTCTGATTTCCTGAGCACCGAATACAGCTTCCATACCTTGAATTTGACCACGACGTGAGTTAAGGTCGCCCATAACATCACCCATGTAATCTTCAGGTACATTTACTGTAACTTTCATAATAGGTTCGAGCAGTACGGATTTAGCTTTTTTAAGTGCTTCCTTAAATGCCATAGAACCTGCAATCTTAAATGCCATTTCAGATGAGTCGACTTCATGGTAAGATCCATCATAAAGTGTAACCTTTACGTCAACTACAGGATAACCTGCCAATACACCTGATTGCATAGCACCTTGGATACCAGCATCAACAGCCGGAATGTATTCCTTAGGAATAGCACCACCGACAATAGCGTTGAAGAATTCGTAACCCTTGCCTGGTTCATTAGGTTCAACCTTGATCTTAACATGACCGTATTGACCCTTACCACCGGACTGACGTGCATACTTGTGATCAACATCAGCGTTTCCTCTGATTGTTTCTCTGTATGCAACCTGTGGCTTACCAACATCAGCTTCTACCTTAAATTCACGAAGAAGACGGTCAACAATGATTTCGAGGTGAAGTTCGCCCATACCTGCAATAATTGTTTGTCCTGTTTCTTCATCAGTATATGTTTTGAATGTTGGATCTTCTTCAGCGAGTTTTGCAAGTCCGATACCCATTTTTTCCTGACCTGCTTTTGTCTTAGGTTCAATAGCAACACGGATAACAGGTTCTGGGAATTCCATAGATTCCAAGATAATTGGAGCCTTAGGATCACAGAGAGTATCACCTGTTGTTGTATTTTTAAGACCAACAGCTGCACCGATTTCACCAGCGTAGATAGTGTCAATGTCTTTTCTGTGGTTAGCATGCATTTGAAGGATTCTACCAATTCTTTCGTTTCCGTCCTTAACTGAATTGTAAACAGTGGAACCTGCTGTCAAAGTACCGGAATATACACGGAAGAAACAGAGTTTACCAACAAATGGGTCAGTAGCTATCTTAAATGCCAAAGCTGCAAAAGGAGCGTTATCAGAAGAAACTCTTTCTTCTTCTTCGTCTGTTTCTGGGTTTATACCCTTGATATTAGGAATATCAACAGGAGAAGGCATGTATTCAACGATAGCATCCAAAAGCTTCTGAACACCCTTGTTTCTGTAAGATGTACCACAGCAAACAGGAACGATTTCGTTAGCGATTGTACCTTTTCTGATAGCAGCTTTTATTTCTTCTTCGGTAAGTTCTTCACCCTCAAGATATTTTTCCATCAAAGCTTCATCTTGTTCAGCAACTGCATCAAGCAAGTTAATGCGGTATTCTTCAGCTTTTTCTTTCATATCTTCGGGGATTTCTGTAACTGTGATGTCAAGGCCCTTATCATCATTGTAGATGTAAGCTTTCATTTCAATAAGGTCAATAAGACCTTTAAAGAATTGTTCAGCACCAATAGGGAGCTGAATCGGAACAGCATTACATTTAAGACGGTTTTTCATCATATCTACAACATGGTAGAAATCAGCGCCCATAATGTCCATCTTATTTACATAAGCCATTCTTGGAACGCGGTACTTGTCAGCCTGACGCCAAACAGTTTCAGATTGCGGTTCTACACCGCCTTTAGCACAAAGTACGGTTACAGAACCGTCAAGTACACGGAGTGAACGTTCAACTTCAACTGTGAAGTCAACGTGTCCGGGGGTGTCGATAATATTGATACGACGACCATTCCAATGTGCTGTTGTAGCAGCAGAAGTAATTGTAATACCTCTTTCCTGCTCCTGGCTCATCCAGTCCATTGTCGCACTACCATCATGTGTTTCACCGATTTTGTAGTTAACTCCTGTATAGAAAAGGATACGCTCGGTGGTAGTAGTTTTACCTGCGTCAATGTGAGCCATTATGCCTATATTACGAGTTTGTTCGATTGAGACATCTCTTGGCATAGTGTCCTCCTTAAAATTATAACTTCCAGCCGATTATTCGGCAAAACATTTATATCCCACGACAATGCTTGGATGCAATCCATATATATAAAACCGCATCCTTCACAACTGACAGTCAAATTACCATCTGTAGTGAGCAAATGCCTTGTTAGCTTCAGCCATCTTGTGAGTATCTTCACGTTTCTTGAATGCTCCACCCTGTTGGTTGATAGCATCCATGATTTCGCCGGCTAATCTTTCCTTCATGGTCTTTTCACCACGAGCTCTGGAGTAAGTTGTAATCCATCTAAGACCCAATGTCTCGCGTCTTTCTTGTCTTACTTCCATAGGAACCTGGTAAGTAGCACCACCTACACGGCGAGCCTTAACTTCCAATTGTGGCATAACGTTTTCCATTGCTTCTTCGAAAGCCTCCAATGGATCCTTACCTGTTTTTTCTTTGATAATATCGAATGCACCGTAAACAATTCTCTGAGAAACGCCCTTCTTACCGTCGAGCATTACATTGTTGATAAGACGAGTTACCATCTTGGAATTGTACAGCGGATCTGGCAAAACATCGCGTTTTGCAATACGACCTCTTCTTGGCACTTCGCTTCCCTCCTTCATAAAAATTTTAATGATATCATAGGTACTCGAAAGGAAAAACTCTCGTTGGCACCATGCAGAGATTTTTATATCTATAATAAATGTATATTAAATTCATCTACACGAGTGACAATTAGCAGTTAACTGTAAAGAGTTTTACTATTTCGCAGCCCCAGCCTTTGGACGTTTAGCACCGTATTTAGAACGGGATTGCATTCTCTTAGCAACTCCCTGTGTATCAAGTGTACCACGGATAATGTGATAACGAACACCAGGAAGGTCCTTTGTACGTCCTCCACGAATAAGAACAACACTGTGTTCCTGCAAGTTGTGTCCTACTCCGGGAATATAAGCTGTAGCTTCCATTCCGTTTGTAAGTCTAACTCTGGCAACTTTTCTCAAAGCTGAGTTAGGTTTTTTAGGTGTAAGTGTTCTGATTGCAGTACAAACACCTCTTTTTTGTGGTGATGAATTGTCTGTAGCTTCTCTCTTAATAGAGTTCCAGCCTCTTTGAAGAGCTGGAGAAGCAGATTTCTTCCAAGAAACTTCTCTGCCTTTTCTTACTAGTTGGTTAAAGGTTGGCATGTCGCACCTCCTTACAATAATGATAAATTTCGCAACAATATGTTCTAATTGTTACAGAGTGAATTAATATTTGGGATATAGCACTACCCGAGTTATTATTCTACATTATTAAAAACCTTTTGTCAATAGACTTTTTGAAAGATATACAATTTTTTTATGTTTTTTTCTCTCTATTGCCCAAAATTTCATTTTTATTTGCAAATTTAAGTTTTCAGTGATTATTTTGAGCTGTATCACAAGGAATATACAGTTTTTTTCTTTGTCTATTATAATTTGTATCCATACTTTTTATTCGGCACTGTCGGTTTTTTCTTTTATTTCCTCTGTTTCTTCCTTATTTTCTTTGCTGCTGTCAACATCTTCTTTTTTGCTTGATGTTTCAGTAATTTCTGTTTTTTGTACAGGTTGGTTTTCCGATATTCCTTCCGGTGTATGTCCGTATGGAACCATATCAGTAAATTTTGTTTTACCAAATTTTCTCACATAAATATATATACCAAGTGCAACTATAACAGTTATTAAAGCTAAAGCCTGAGAAACTCTCACTTTACCCCACATAAGACTGTCGGTTCTCAGACCCTCAACCACAAATCTTTCAGCACCATACCAAATAGCATAAAATAATGTGAGTTCACCGTCAAATTTTCTGTGTTTGGCGTAGAAGGCAAAAAGAACAAATCCAATGAGACACCATATAGATTCATATAAGAATGTAGGGTGAACAGGCATATTGGGGTCTACTGTAACACCTATTTTTGCAAGTTCTGCCTGATGAGCCTGAAGATAATATACAATACCATCACTTGTCATACCCCATGGCATTGTTGTATTGGAGCCAAAAGCTTCTATATTAAAGAAGTTACCCCATCTGCCTATACCCTGACCAAGCAAAAAACACGGAAGTGCCAAATCTGTAAGTGCCAAACATTTTACACCTTTTTTATTTGCTGTCAAAAGCCCAAAAATAAGTGCACCAATAATTGCACCGTAAATTGCTATACCGCCTTCCCAGATTTTGAAAACAGAAAGAAAATCATTTTTGTACTTGTCCCATGAAAAGATTACAAAATAGGCTCTTGCACCGATAATGCTTCCGATTGTGCCTATCAATATAATATCCATAAGTTTATCTTTGTTTACACCAAATTCGGCTGCTCTTTTGTTTGCATAAATAACTGCCAGCACTAAACCTGTGGCAATCATTATCCCATACCAATACACCGTAAAAGGCCCGATGGAAAATGCCACTCTGTTGATGTTAAACTGTATCCCCAGTCCGGGGAATTTTAAAATTTCTGTCATATTATTCTTCCTCCTGTTTTAAATTTATTACCGATAGTACGGTATTATCTGCGGAAATACAATTTTCAAGCCGTTCTTCCGCATCTTTGACAGTAATGTGGGAAAGAATCTCAGGAACATCGTAAATACAGCCACCTGTTTTTTCAAAAAACAGTAAAGCATTAACTATTGCCTCAGCTGATGAAAACACACTGAGATATTTTCCGTAGGACGACTTTACATATCCGTAAAATTCTTCTTCATCTATTCCGTTTTGCTGCAAATACTCCACACGCTTACAAATCAAATCCCTGACTTTTTCAGGGTTTCGGGATTCCCCCTCAAAAACAAGTGCGGAAAGTCCTCGGCAATTATAGGTATCCCCACTGAATGTAGAATTTATAAGCCCCTCATCATACATATATTTATAGAACTCTGTAGCGTCCCCTGCAATTATTTCCAAAAGCATTTCATCTATAATCACATTTTTAATGTTATCAGACTTTTGGCTATACATTTTAAATCCGATACTAAATATAGGTGCTGAAAGAGTTTGACTTGTTTTTGTATAGTTATATTTAATATTCTTCGGTTCTTTGGAATATATTCGTTTTACAGGTGTAAAGTCTGTCTTTTTAAAGGTTTTATCCACTATTTTTACAATGTTGTCGCAGTTTATGCTGCCTGCTGAAACAAGCATCATATTATGGGGATTGTAAAAATATTTGTGGCATAACTTTAGGGTACTGTCCTTTATTTTGTTTATCTCACTGATACTTCCCGCTATTTCTGCACTTATAACAGGGTCATGATACATAGCCTTTAAAAGATTTTGATAGCACAGCCAGTCACATTCATCTTCTGACATTTTAATTTCCTGGGAAATGATTTCTCTTTCCCTGTCTATACTTTCTTCAGTATAGTTGCAAAGCTGTATCTGTTTAAGCATAGCTTCCAAACACTCCTGGGCATGATGGGCACAGCTATAATAAAAAGCTGTCTTTTCCATAGATGTAAAAGCATTGGCATCAGCTCCATAGGCTGACATCACCGCAAATCCATCTTCATTATTGGAACTTAACGCTTTATGTTCTAAAAAATGTGCTGTTCCCATAGGAACTTGGTATTTCTTGCCTTCAATTTCAAAATTTGTATCAACTGCCCCGAATTTAACAGAAAGCATGGTAAAAGCAGAACTGTATTCTTTCATTGGATAAAGTAAAATTGTAAGTCCGCTGGGATGTTCTATTCGGTAGTAACCCTCTCCCAATTTATCATTTTTTATGTATTTATTCAATTTTTCTCCTTCTTATAGTTAATTTAAGGCAAATACAGAAACATATTTTATCTTTTTTACAGCATCAAATACATCTTCTGCTGTGATTGCCTCTATGTTTTTTATCTGTTCATCGGGAGAATACATTTTACAGTCCATAATTTGATTCATATACCAGTCCTCGGTCATATTGATAAAGTTTTTAACCTCACTGATTTCTCCGATGATGGCAAGTTTGCCTTCGGACAATTCTTCCTCTGTTATGCCTTCCTTTTGATATTTTTTAAACTCTTTTAAGATTTCATATGTGGTTTTATCATGGTTTTCTTTTTCTATGCCACATTCTACCAGCATTATTCCTGACATAATATCTGCACTGGCACTACAGTAATAGCAGAGATTTAGTTTTTCTCTTATGGCGATAAAAAGTCCTGTATTTGAGGAATTGCCGAAAATATAGGCAAAAATTCTTATGCAGTTTTTTTCTTTTTCGGTTTTTACAGCAGAAAAATCAAATCCCATAACCAGTTTTTCCTGTGAAAGCTCCATACTTTCCTTTGAAGAAATGATTTTATGGATATTTCTCTCTTTGATTTCATTGTTTAGGACAATATTTGCCTGTCTTTTCTTTGGCAAGTATTTTTTTAATTTAATTTCCACACAGTCAGAATATTCTCTGCCCACAAACATTATCTCTATTTTGGCATTTTTTAAAAGACGGCGATAATTTCCCCGCACTTTTTCCAAAGTCATATTTTCTGCTTTGGAAACTTCACCGTATTCACTTATACCATAGGATTCACCTGCACAAATTTGTTTTTTGCATTTAAACAACGCATAAAACTGTTTGTCATTTATCTCTGATTTAATAGTATCAATCAGATAGTTTTTTTCGTTTTCAAATACTTTTTCGGTAAATCTCTCAGAATTTATAACAGAGTTAAAAGCCGCTTAATATACAGTTTCTGTACAGTTATCTAAAATATTTTCATTTGGAATTAAAGCATATTTTTCATCTATTGATATTATGGAAACATCAGCCACCTGATATTTGCCGTATTTTGATATACCAGATGTCAGTTCAGCTCCATATAAATTATTGAGTTTTCTGTTGAGCTGGCAAAAATTTTCGTATTCACAACCACCTTGTTTCAATATTTGAGCTGTCAATGCATTGGCACAGGAATTTTCTTCTGTTAATTCCTCTATAAAATTAACAGTAATCCTGTTATGTCTGAATTTCGGGTTTTCAATAATGGTAAGACAGAGGTTTGGAGCAATCTCATACCTTGTGATTTTTGAATTCAATAATTAAACCTCCAAATAAAATATATAATAAATATATACAAAACGATATTTTTGTGATATACTGTCTTTATGCTGGAATTTATAGTGAATGTATGGGGATATAAAATCCGCATGTCATTGATTATACCACAAACCCAACAAAGTAATCAAGATATTTTAGGAGTTGATTCAATGCATCATTTAAATTATTTTACACTTCTTCTTAT
>JAHHUB010000084.1 GCA_020024175.1 Oscillospiraceae bacterium
GTCAATTATTTTAGCAGTTTTTTTTAGTGTGAACATTGGGAAAAACAGCCAGAAATTTTATGGTATGGGTTTTAAAAGTGCGATTTTCACTAAAGGTGATGCTGAAAAAAGTGATTATATTTTTGTAGTAATTCAAAACAAAAACGAGAGAAATAATGAGGTAAAATCACTTCTGAATCTTCTAAGGCAAAATAATCTATACCACTATCATTTTAAACTGGGTGAGGAAGATGAAGATAATAATGTAAATGAATGTTTGGAATATATTCCTGATAAACTTATACTAATTTCTCATTTTGAAGGATTTGAAACTGATAATCCAAATGTGATGGGAAGGATAATTTTATCACCTGTATCAGTAGAACCTTCAGAAATTCCCACGTTGCTTATATCCACCACTGTGGATAGAGATTCACCTCCGAAAACTATCACCTCAATTTATAACAGCTTGACAAACAGCAAAATAAATGAAACAGGCTTTGGCTTTGCTGCCGAAAAAAATAATGTATCTTTGAAAATAGTGCCTTCCACTGTGGACAAAAATACATTACTGACCGGTGAATATTTAAATAATATTACTGGTTGGATTAATAAAAACTTTAATACTAAGCTTAAATACAAAGATTATGGTTTGATAAAAGGATACTTGTTGATAGCTATGGCAATCAGCAGTTTTGTTTTACTTATAACAGAGGATTTGAAATTTAAAATTCCGGAAAACGACTATATACCCCATATTGTCAATGTTAAAGTGGAAAATTCATTTAAATTCGGATTAGTCAGATTTTTTTCCTGGTTGGGAAGTTTTGTATTATTTCTGTTACTGGTTTTGATAATCGGTCTTATCCCCAATATAAAATTAACAGTCAGACTGGTTTATATGGTTTATATTTTTACTTTTGGTATTATCACTTGGGTTTTATACAATCAAGGCATAATGCCTGGATTGGATGGAAAAATAAATTACAGGGATACTATGTCATCAGGAAAAATGTCAGAAACAAAATCTTTGATATTTATGATGCCCATAATATTTACTGTGATTACTGCGGTTATACTGGGATTTGCAGAATTTGATTTTAGCATAAAGAGAATTATCAGTTTTGTTTTAGGTACAATATTCATGTTTGCTGGATTTTATGTGTACCAAATAGACAGATATGTTTTAAGACAAATGCATTCAGAAACAGTAAGTCAGATTTTTCATGGAATAAGTTTTTTTGCTCCCATGATTTTGGCGTCATTGGTATGTATACCTTTTGCTTATCCAACTTGGCTATATGTGAGTTTAATTGTAACAGCATTTATAGGTATCATAGTTGCAGCAGGGGAAAGTATGTATAAATTAAACAGAGATATGGTATTTACTTCAATAATACAGGCATTGTTTTCCGGCTTTTTTGTAAATTTTATCGATTTAGGCGGATTATAATATCATCTGACAATTAAATTTTTACTTGGCGGTGGATAACATGGAAAAAATAGAAATTAAAAAAAATAAATTTGAGAAACTTCCTGCTTGTTATATGAATATATTACTTATTCCTTTGGGAATAGTAATTATTATGTTTTTCAGGATGTTTCCGAGGGCAGCGGAATTTTATGGGTCAAAAATCTATCCATCCCTTATGAATATAATTTTGACTCTTACAAATTATATTCCTTTTTCATTGGTGGAAGTGCTTATAATTTTTGCACCTCCGCTGCTTCTCATATATTTTATAAACAGAGTGATGTATGAGGAAAAAGAAAAACGCAAAGCTTTGACTGTTAAATTTGTTGGCTGGATTTTGTCATGGATTTCCGCAATATTTTTTGCATTAATGCTTTTGGAAGGAATAAATTACAACAGAATGTCTTTTGCAGAATATGCGGGTCTTAATTTGGAAAATTCAACTAAATATGAACTTGCTGTACTTTGCAGAGAATTGGCAGAAGATGCAAATTCTCTGAGATACAGAATAGAAGAAGATGATATGGGTGTTACAAAACTTTTCAGTGATGATATTTATGATATAGCTGAAGAAAGTTACAAAGCTTTTGATAAACTGTCGGAAAAATATCCTGTTTTAAAGGGAAATAAAATAAACCCCAAACCACTTATCTGTTCAAAGTTTATGTCATTTATGGAGATAACAGGAATTTTTTCACCACTAACTATGGAAGCTAATATAAATGCTGATGTGTCTGCTTATTCTCTGCCTGCCACCATGTGCCATGAGATGAGCCATATCAGAGGCATTATGAAGGAAGATGAGGCTAATTTTATAGCTTATCTTGCCTGTATGGAATCCGATAACAGTACAATAAAATACAGCGGTTTAATGCTGGCTTTGGTTCATTCCATGAATAAACTTTATGCCGATGACTATGATATGTTTTTGGAAGTTTACAATGAGTATTCTGAGGGTATTAAGGCTGATTTTGATTCCTATTTAAGTTATTGGAAAAAGTTTGAAGGTCCTATTGCCGATGTTTCCAAAAAAGTTAATGATACATATCTAAAAATTAATAATCAAAATGATGGTGAAAAAAGCTACGGAAAAATGGTGGATTTACTTTTGGCTGAACGGAGAATGAAACATTCTCAGTAGTCTCCCAAAACCTCATTGTATTTTTGAAGAATGGCTTTTTCCAGTTTGTTTCTGCTTTCGGCTGTTATTGGATGGCAAATATCTCTATATTTGCTGTTTTCATCTTTACGGCTGGGCATAGCTACAAAAAGTCTGTCCCCTTCTATGATTTTAATATCATGTACAGCAAAATCTCCGTCTATTGTAACGGATACCACAGCTTTTAATTTTTGATTGTCATATGTTTTTCTTATTCTAATATCTGTAATATTCAATTAATTTCCTCCTTTTTGGATAAGTTATTAATATTATTGAAAAAAATATGAAATATATTCATTAATTCGCAATATTATTATGATATATATGCACTCATATAGGGAATATAAAATTATCCGAAAGGAGAAATTTTTTTGTCAGAAAATTCAGAAAATATAATTACGGTAAAAAATCTAAGAAAGGTTTATAAAATAGGCAAAGAAAGTGTTGTTGCCTTAAATAATATAAACCTGGAAATAAGAAAAGGTGAAGTCTGCTGTATTTTGGGTACATCAGGTTCAGGTAAGTCTACTTTGCTTAATCAGTTGGCAGGACTTGAAAAACCTACATCAGGGGCGGTGTATATCGGTAAAAGCAATATATCCAAATTCAGCGAAAATCGCTTGGCAGGCTTTAGACAGCGAAATATAGGTTTTATATTTCAGTCCTATAATCTGCTGACAGCTTTGACAGCTGTAGAAAATGTCAGTATGCCTTTGATGTTTAAGGGTATGTCAAAGAAAAAACGCGAAAAATTAGCTGCATTTATGTTAAAACAAGTGGGACTTGGCAGCCGTCTTACCCATAAGCCAACTCAGATGTCAGGAGGTCAGCAGCAAAGAGTGGGTATAGCCAGAGCTTTTGTGGCTAAGCCGAAAATAGTTTTTGCCGATGAGCCTACAGGAAACCTGGACACCAAAACCACTATTGAGGTTATGGAACTTATGGTGCGAATGTCCCGAGAAAACAACCAAACTTTTGTACTGGTAACTCATGATAAGGAACTGGCAGATTATGCAGACAGAATAGTTACACTGATAGATGGAAATATCATCAGCGATGTGCCCAATGTTTCCAAAATAGACAGAGAAAAAGCTATGGAAAACAGGCTGGAAAGCCCTGAGCTTGAAGAAAACGAAGAAAATATAGAGAAAAACACCAAAAACAGCACCCGCATGGTTTACGAACTGGTGGAAAGCATAAGTGATGAATTAACAAATAAAAATAAAGCCGAAATAAACGGAGAAAGTTTAAATTCCTCCGATTTGCAAAATGAGAATGAGGAAGAAAGAGGTAACAAGCAATGAACAGAACAAAACTAGATAAGATAAAAAAAGTATTATGCCTTCTGCTGGCGGTTTTGATGGTGGCAGGAGTGCTGGCAAGCTCACTGCTGATACCGTCTTATGCGGCGGAAAAAACAAATTACAAAACTTCCGAAAACTTAGAAGAACGTATACTGATTTTATCGAATAGTATATATGTAAAAGACAGTTCAGGAAATTATATTGATGTGGGCGAAAATTCTATTGAAAAAGATAAAAAATATAAAGTAGAAATATTAATGGAAATAGCTCCTAGTGATGGAATAGCAGAAGATACCATTCATGTACATAATAAAAGCGGTGCTTTTGATTTTGGCAGTCCTACTATAAATTCTAAAGGAAACGGAAATTCGCAGTTAGGCGGAAATCAATACCAATTAGTTTTTGAAAATGTTAATTACAGTGGATTTGGAAACTCACAAGATTTTATTATCACATATAAAAGAGCTGGTAAAAGCGTTTTCCATAATGAAACAGTAACTTTTGACAACTATAAATTTTCCGGCTCAGGTTCAGGCGGCTCAGGTGATTCTGGAAACTCCAGCACACCTGGAGAAAATGAAAAACCCAAAGATGCTATAGTTACATACAGAGAAATCAGAGATAGATATGGCAGAGATGTAAAAACTGTCAATTACGGTGGCAGATATAATGTTACAATTCATGTAGAAGTAGTAGGAAAAAATAATATAGAAAATATGCCATCTGCAGCTATAAGCGGAGGATCATTTAAAGTTACTGATGAGCCTGATTCTAGGGTATTGGTAGATTATTCCAATTCGTCATTAAGTAACTCAACAGGCTATATTGTAGAACTGAGAAATGTTATGTACACAGGTAAAGGAAACTCAACCAGTGTGAAAATGTGGTATGAATCAGGCAGCACATTGGGGATTCACGAATTTACAGTTACTTTTGATGAGTACAGATTTAACGAATATAAAGCACCCAGCGGCGGCGATACCGAAGAAAAAGACCCTGCTCCTCTTACCCCAGGAATTTATGTAAAGACATATAATGTAATGGGTCTTAACGGAAAACAAGCCGAAGGCGGGGATAAAGTTACATTGGAAGTGGTTTTTGAAAACAGCTCCAATGAATTTGACTTGGAAAATATCATAATGACTTTGGATACAGGTACAGATTTTTATTTGGAAAATGCGTCCAATCTTTTCAGAAAAGATATAGTAAGACAGGGCGGTACTTTTAAATATAAAGTTGATTTAAAAGTAAAAAATAACATTCAGCCTCAGGCACATACTGTAAAATTTGATTTTAAATATCAGTATATGTCAAATAACGGAACCAGAGTGGAAGGCACTTCCACCGAAACAGTGGCAATCCCCTTAAAAGAAGGAGAAGGCGGAGGGGATGACGGCAAAAACCCATTGGTTCCTCATGTAATAATTTCTCAGTATGATTACGGAAATAAATCAGTTACAGCAGGTGATACAGTAACACTTTCCGTAAGCTGTTTAAACACCAGCAATCAGTATGATATTGAAAATATTGTTATGAAAATTACTCCATCAGATGCACTTTCCATAGCAAGTTCTTCAAACTCATTCTACATTGAAAAATTGGCTAAAAACAGTGCATTTACTAAATCTTTTGATATTCAGGTAAAAGCTGACGCACTGTCTAAATCCCATGATGTGGCTATATCTTTCGATTTTCAGTATATAGCAAACGGAACCCGTATGACAGGAAAATCCGAAGAAACAATTGCTATTCCCGTAGTTCAAATTGACCGTTTTTCAATTCAAAAAACGGAAATACCTTCCCAATTATGGCAGGGTGATGAAATTCCGGTTTCCATCAACCTAATTAACAAAGGTAAAAGCGTAGTAAGCAATGTAACCATTGAATTTGTAACTGATGATGAATCTATAAAAGAATCTCAGTATATCGGCAATGTGGAATCAGGTAAAGAAGCATCAGGTGATTTTTTTGTAACAGCTAAACAAGCAGGACAAATGAACGGAAAATTTATAGTAAGTTATGAAGATTCCAACATGAATATAAAAACTTTGGAAAGAGATTTCAGCATTGAAATTCATGGAATGGAAATTGATAATAGTAATGTTGAACCGGAAATAAATCCTGATGAAATAAATCGTCAAAATGAGCTGATGGCTATGGCAGAGAAAGAAAGAAAAAATAAAGAACTTGTCAGAAATATTATACTTATAACCTGTGGTTTGGTTATGGCAGGTATTTCGGGATATATTACAGTGTCCAAGATAAAGATGCAAAGGAGCGAAGAGTCAGATGAAGATCTCTGATTTAATAAGCATGTGTGTTAAAAATCTGACTCGCCGTAAGGCAAGAACATTTTTAACCATAATGGGCGTTGTAGTAGGAACCTGTGCCATTGTAGTTATGATTTCCATAGGTGTAGGCATGGACGAGGCACAAAAAGCTATGCTTTCTCAAATGGGAGACCTTACCATGATAGATGTTTACAATTATAATGATTCCAACAAAAACAAAATGGATGATAAAATGTTGACTCAAATTCAGGCTTTAGAAGGGGTAGAAGTAGCTACTCCACTTTATAGTCCCGATAATTTATCTATTAAAATGGTGGGAGGAAAAAAAGAACGCTATATGATTGATTGGCTTGATATAGTGGGAGTTTATCCTGATGCCATTGAAAAACTGGGTTATGAAATAAAAGAGGGAACCGGTTTTACCGAAAATAACAAAAAAATAAGTATTATTTTGGGTGAAAAAAGTGCATATCGTTTCAGAGATACCAAGAGAAAACCTGGTAAAGACAGAGTTCGTCCCTATCCTGATGAAAAAGGTGAAATAAAAGATCCTTTTGTAAATCCAATGAAAGACAAACTTATTTTAGTTACCCAGCCAATGAAAGAAAATGTCAAGGAAAAAAGATATGAGGTAAATGTCTGTGGTATTTTAAAAGAGGATTATTCCAAAGGCTGGCAAACATCTCAAGGTGTATTTATGAACATCTATGAGCTTAAAAGAATTGAAGCTGAATACCGTAAAGCCAATGGTATGCAGGAAAAAAAAGACACCAACTACAGAGAAGTTAAAGTTAAAGTAAAAGATATTAAATATGTTGAACCTGTGGAAACATTTATAAAAAATCAGGGTTTTGACACATCTTCTCTGGAAAGCATAAGAAAACCCATGCAGCAACAGGCAAAACAACAACAGATGGTACTGGGAAGTTTGGGAGCCATATCTCTGTTTGTAGCGGCTTTGGGCATTACAAATACCATGGTTATGTCAATCTATGAAAGAACCCGTGAAATCGGTGTTATGAAGGTTTTGGGCTGTTATATCAATGATATAAGAACAGTTTTTCTTATGGAAGCCGGCAGTATAGGATTTTTCGGTGGTATAATAGGTATTATCATAAGCTATATTATTTCATTTTGCATAAATTACTTTGGTGTAAATTTTATGGGTGGAGGAATGATGGGGCCTATGGGTGGCATGGGAGCAACAGGTGGTATGAAACTCTCAATTATACCAATTTGGCTTGTATTTTTCGCACTTCTTTTTGCCACTATGATAGGTTTGGTATCAGGATTTTACCCAGCTAATCGTGCTGTTAAAATCTCAGCTTTGGAAGCTATCAAACACGATTAATAATTTAGTATTTGTTATAAGTGTAAATTACTTAAACTAAAAAATCGGCATGATTTAATTC
>JAHHUB010000085.1 GCA_020024175.1 Oscillospiraceae bacterium
GGCATATTGTTTTTAAAAATTTCGGGAATTTTATTTTTTGTTATATTTTCTATTTTTTTTAAATCATCTGTATAAAATTTTTTGGAATTTGATTTTTTTATGATTTCACAAAGTAAGTCAAAATTATACAACAGTTCATCATCAGGTTTGGATTCAACTGTTTCTTCCTTTGTTATATCTGTTTCAATATTGTCCAAATTAAAATCGTCTAAGTTAAAGTCGTCAATAAAATCCATAAATATTTCCTCTTATTCTTTTGATTTAAATTTAGCTTACATTTTTATTATAGTTCATATTTAAAGTTAAATCAATTATTTTAAATACTGATTTTTATTATATATAATTTATGATTTTAACAAAATTAAGGCTGATTTTCAAAATACTTGAAATTAAAAATCATTAGTGATATAATAAAGTAAAATAAATATAATTTCAAATTTATTTTAGCATTTTCTTAAATAATCAAAAGGAGATTTTTAATATGGAACATTCTAAATCCGTCAACTTAGACAGCATTAAAAATTACAGTGACTATTACAAAAACAATCAAATTTCCAAAATTGCCACAAAAGCTCTGTCAAAATCCAGTATAGACAACATTTGCTATGACCTTGACAATGCTAAAAAAATGAACCACAAATTTTCCGTGGATATTCAAACTATGGCAGCTACTGACCAAAAATCCAGTAACAGATGTTGGATTTTTTCATCACTTAATATTTTAAGAGAAAAAATTGCAAAGGATTTGAATATCAGTAACTTTGAACTTTCACAAAACTTTATTTCTTTTTATGACCATTTGGAAAAAGCTAACTACTTCCTTGAAAATATAATTGAAACAGCTAACAGACCTTTAAATGACAGACTTGTAAATTCTTTACTCTCCTACCCTATGTCCGACGGTGGTTGGTGGGATATGTTTGTAGGACTTTACAAAAAATATGGTGTTGTTCCCAAGGAAGCTATGCCTGAAACATATCAAAGCAACCATACTTTCGCAATGAATGACATTATTTCCTCTCAGCTGCGTAAAGATGCTGCAATTTTAAGAAAACAAATTTCCGAGAAAAAAGACATTTCAGAAGTCAGAAAACTCAAAGATAATATGCTTAAAGATGTTTACAACATTATTGCTGTATGTTTCGGCAATCCTCCGGAAACTTTTGATTTTGAATATGTTGACAAAGATAAGAATTACCACATTGACAAAAACCTCACACCTCATGAATTTTATGAAAAATACATAGGTGCTGATCTTGATAATATTGTAAGCCTTATTAATGCTCCTATGGAAAACAGACCTTTTAACAAAACTTATGCTATTTCTTATACAGGCAGTGTTATAGAAGGCAGACCTGTTAAATTCTTAAATCTCACCATTGAAGAACTTAAAGAAGCAGCTATTAAGCAGCTAAAAAACAACGAACCAATTTGGTTTACCTGTGATTGCGGCAAATATGCAAACAGAGATGAGGGTATTTGGGACACAGCTATGTACGACTATGAAAGTCCATTCAGTGTTGAATTTGAAATGAACAAGGGTGATATGATGGCATATCGTGAAAGCAGCCCTAACCATGCCATGACATTGACAGGTGTTAATCTGGTTGACGGCAAACCTGACAAATGGAAAGTTGAAAACAGCTGGGGCACTGAAAAAGCAAACAGCGGTTATCACATCATGAGCGACGACTGGTTTGACAAATATGTTTACATTGTATGTATTGACAGAAAATATTTAAGTGATGAACAAAACAAATTATATGACCAAGAACCAATTATGATTGATCCTTGGGATCCAATGGCATAAGGCAGGGCGACCCCACTGTCATTACGCAATACTGTCAGTTAGTAAATTTTAATCTAACCCCCATGGCACTTTAGATATACTTTTGCAAAAGAGTATAACTTAAAGTCCATGGGGAATTTTTGTTTTTAGCAAAAACTTTTATGATACTTTGCCGTATATCGCTAAAAAAATAAAATACTCCTATATAAAATTATATTTTGGTTTTTAGTTTTTCATATTTTATTTTAGTGGCTTCTCCGCCTCGGATATGTCGTTCCTGTTTATTTATGTCAAGAATTTCTTTTACTTTATAATATAATATTATATCAAGATTTTTTAATTTATCGGTTAAATCTTTATGTACCGTGGATTTTGATATTCCGAAATGTTTTGCGGTATCTCTCACTGTAGATTTATTTTCTATCAGATATTTTGCTAAAATCACAGGTCTATCATGAAATATATCCTGTCCTGCAATAGTTTTCATTTTATCACTCCAAAAAAATCATCTGATGAATTTATATGCAGACAAAAACTTTTTTAGTAAAATAAATTTTATTTTATATAATTTATTCTGTGATAAAATTGATAAATTCAGATATTTTCTCCATAGTTTTAACATTATAAAATTTATTGAATATAATTAAATCTTTGGTATAATTGTACTATAAATTTTAGGAGGTATTTATTATGGCAATTAAAATAGGCATTAATGGTTATGGACGCATTGGAAGACTTGTTATCAGAGCTGCTATGGAACAACCTGAACTTTTTGAAGTAGTTGGTATTAACTATCACAACGCTGATATTGACTACATGGTTTATATGCTCAAATATGATACTGTTCATGGCAAATTTAACGGTACTGTTGAAAATGTTGATGGCAAACTTGTTATTAATGGCAAGGAAATCAAAGTTTTTGCCTGTGATGACCCAAAAGATATTCCATGGGGTGAATGTGGTGCTGAATATGTTGTTGAATCTACAGGTAAATTTAACACAACTGAAAAAGCTTCTGTTCATATCAAGGATACAGTTAAAAAAGTTATCTTGTCCGCTCCTGCTAAAGATAAGGAAACTCCTACTTTTGTATATGGTGTTAACCAGGATAAATACACCAGTGATATGAAAGTTGTTTCAAATGCTTCCTGTACAACTAACTGCTTGGCTCCTTTAACAAAGGTTATAAATGATAACTTTGGTATTGTGGAAGGCCTTATGACAACTGTTCACTCTATCACTGCTACTCAGAAAACAGTTGATGGTTCATCCAAAAAGGACTGGAGAGCAGGAAGAGCTGCATCAGGCAACATCATTCCTTCTTCCACAGGTGCTGCAAAAGCTTGTGCTTTGGTTATTCCGGAACTTAAAGGCAAACTTACAGGTATGTCCCTTCGTGTTCCTACATTGGACGTTTCTGTAGTTGACCTTACTGTTACATTGCAAAATCCTACTACATATGAAGAACTTTGTGCTAAGATTAAGGAAGCTTCCGAAACTTCTATGAAAGGTGTTATGGGTTATACAGAAGAAATGGTTGTTTCTTCCGACTTTGCTTCTGAACCTACAACTTCCATCTTTGATGCAAAAGCAAGTATTATGCTCAATGATCACTTTGTTAAACTCATTGCTTGGTATGATAACGAATATGGCTACAGTGTTCAAATTCTCCGTATGCTCCAGCATATGTATGAAGTAGACCACAAATAACAAAATAACTCCGCTGCCAGCTTATACAAAAAATTTCAGAAAATATTATTTAATAATTAATATGGAAAATTTATCTATGAAAAAATTTCTTTTTGTTATACTTAGTATTTTCATCTTTTTGCTGTCAGCATGTGGAAATAAAATCCCTGATTTGTCTTATTTTGAAGGTAAAACCAGTGAAGATGTATCAAATAGCCTGATTGGAAATAACATTGACAATGTTATCAATTCATGGGGAGAAAGTAATGAGAATTGGGAAACAGAAAAAAACAAAGAATTTCCTGATGAATACGGATACCTTTGGATTTGTAATGATGGCAGCACAGAAGTTATCCTATACACTGATAGTACAGGAAATATTATTTCAACAGCTATTTGCAAAGATGTTACCAGAAAAAATATGAATGAAATTATCGGTTCACTTAATTAAATAACTTAATTTAAAAAATCTGATTTATACCCCGCATACTTTAAATTATACTCTCGTAAGATTGTACAGTTTAAGTTGTGCGGGGTATAAAATTTTTTATGAAAATTAAATACAGCACTGTCCATAGTGATTCACTGAGTAATTTTTCCATAAGGCTTGTTTTTTTATATTAAATTATGTACAATAAGAATTAATATGATAATGTATTAATAATAGTTATAAATTGGTACTATAATTATTTTCAGAAATAAATGAGAGGATAATATGAAAGAATTACTGGAATTATTTTTTATTTTTGCAAAAATAGGCGGATTTACATTTGGAGGAGGCTATGCTATGCTTCCCATATTACAAAAAGAAATTGTAGAAAAGCGTGGATGGGCAACTGACGAGGAACTGACAGATTATTATGCTATAGGACAATGTACACCAGGAATTATTGCCATAAACACAGCTACATTTATAGGATATAAATTTAAGGGGATTTTGGGAGGTATTATTGCCACTTTGGGGGTAGTTGCTCCCTCAGTGGTTATCATCAGCATTATTGCAGCATTTATTCAAAATTTTGCTCATATAATCTGGGTTCAGCAAGCTTTTGCAGGAATAAGAATTTGTGTATGTGTGCTTATTTTAAACGCTGTAGTAAAACTTTTTGAAAAATCAGTAATTGACAAATATACAGGGGGAATTTTCCTAGCTGTATTTATTGCAAACATATTTTTTGAAATCACTCCTGCTGTATTTATAATTTTAGCAGGAATATGCGGCATGATAATAGGTGAAAAAAAATCGCAAAAAGCTAATTAATTTTATTTAGAGGTTGCATAATGATATACTTAAAATTATTTTATGAATTTTTTAAAACAGGACTTTTTGCTATAGGCGGTGGTTTGGCTACTCTGCCATTTTTAAACCAAATGGCACTTAAAACCGGCTGGTTTACCGAAACTGATATTGCAAATATGATTGCAATATCCGAATCCACACCGGGACCTATCGGTGTAAATATGGCTACATATGCGGGATTTACCACCGGCGGTATTTTAGGTGCCATTGTAGCTACATTAGGACTTGTTATGCCTTCCCTTATTATTATAATTATAATTTCAAAAATTTTAACTAAATTTAAAGACAGTCGTAATGTCAAAAATGTGTTTTACGGTTTGCGTCCTGCTTCTACTGCTTTAATTGCCGCAGCTGGTTACAGTGTTTTTATTAAATCTGTAATAACATTGGAAAAATTTATTGACAGCGGTCATTTTATTGATATTATTAATTTAAAGGCTTTAATTTTGGGTGTTATCCTCTTTTTTGCTATGAAAAAGTTTAAACTTCACCCTATTTGTTTTATCATCATTTCTGCTTTTGCAGGAATTATTCTAAAATTTTAAAGGAGATTTTTACTATGGAAAAATTTAAAAAATTAGTTGCGATTGAACCTGTTAATCTTTATGATGAAAGCTTTGAAATAATCAAAAGCAATTATGCAGAAGATGTTATCATTTATAATGATGTACCTAAATCAAATGAAGAAATTATAAAAAGAATCGGAGATGCTGATGCCATGTTAGTCAGCTACACTTCACAAATCACAAAAGATATTTTGGAAAAATGCCCTAATCTGAAATATGTTGGTATGTGCTGCAGTCTTTATTCCCCTGAAAGTGCCAGTGTTGACATCAGATACAGTGAGGCTCATGGAATTAAAGTTACAGGTATAAGAAATTATGGCGACAACGGTGTAGCCGAATATGCTGTTCATCAGATGATTGATGTACTTCATGGTTTCGGCGACATTAAATGGAATAAAAACGGCAGTGCTGTGGAAATCACCAATGCCAAAGTTGGTATTTTAGGTATGGGAACTACAGGAAAAATCATAGCCAATGCACTTAGCTACTTTGGTGCTGACATTTCATATAATTCCAGAACTCACAAAGCTGATATGGAAGAAAAAGGCTGCAAATTCATGGAATTTGATGATTTAATTACTAAAAACGACTTTATTTTCTGTTGTCTTACAAAAAATATTATTCTTTTAAATGAGAGAGAATTTAATCTTATGAAAGGCAAAAAACTGATTTTTAACACATCAATAGCCCCAGCTCATGATATTAATGCTCTCAAAAACTGGCTTATTGAAAGTGATGAACACTACTTCTTTGGTGATTCCAATGCTGCAATCGGCAGTGAAGAACTACTTAAATTAAAAAATGTCAGATCTACCGGCAGATGTTCAGGCGGTACAATACAATGTATAGACAGACTTAACGAAAAAGTATTGGCAAATATTAAAAATTATTTTGCTCGATAAATTTGCTGTAAATTTTTTATTTTTAGCATTTTTTCATTATAACATATTACCCACATGGATAATCTTAAACAAGATTTTCTATGTGGGTTTTTTTATATAAAAATTTTGTCAGAGGAAATATACATTAAAAATTTTTTAATATATATTGACAAACAATATTAGTCGTTTTATAATATAAAAAAATAAATAATATATGGAGGTGAATAATATGAGTTTTCAAATAGGCGGAGCCATTTTGGATTTTGTTGTTTTGAGTATATTAAAAAACAAGGACGAATATGGGTACATCATCACTCAGGAAGTTCGGGAAATATTGGATATATCAGAAACTACAATGTACCCCGCTTTAAAAAGACTGGAAAAATCAGGACTTCTTACCACATATGATATGCCATATCAGGGAAGAAACCGAAGATATTATAAAATTACTGAGCAAGGCACAGCCGCTTTAAAGGATTATATTAATGAGTGGAAATCCTTTGAATTAAATATAAATAAATTATTGGAGGGAAATAATATATGACAAAAGAACAGTATTTTAATGAATTATATGGCTGTCTTAACAAATTATCACAAGAAGAAATAAATGAGGCAATGAATTTTTACAAAGAATATTCAGACGAAGCAGGATTTGACACATATGAGGAAATGTCTGAACATTTTGGAACCCCACAAAATTTAGCCTCAAAAATTTATGCAGACACTGCTGTAAAGATAATGAAAAATCCTTATAAAAAATCAGACAGCAAAAAAAACAGTGTTGGAAAAGGATTTTTAATAGGTTTAGCTGCTTTATTTTCACTTCCGCTTACTTTTCCGCTGGCTATTGTGGCATTGACTTTGCTTTTTGTATTGACAGTTGCAATAATTTCTGTAATTTTTGCCATAGGTTTTGCAATATTTGCAATAGGAGCTGCGGGAATTTCTATATTTTTCTTATCTTTTAGATATATAATTCCGTTTATGCCTACTACTTGGCTGCAAATGTTTGGAGCAGGATTATTTTTAATAGGTATTACCATTGGATTATTATGGCTTGCTTTTTTAGCTGTAAAATATATTCTGGAATTTACCACATTACTTATTTCTAAAATCGTAAACAGGAGGATAAATCATGAATAAAAAATTATTTATTATTATTTTATCATTAATTATAACAGGAAGTGTTTTTTTGTGTGTAGGAAAAGGACTTGAACTGATTTTTGGTGTAAATCAGAAGTTTGATTCCAGGTTTTTTAATGAAAAAACTATAAATTTAGAAAAAATAGATAATATTGATATTTCTTCCGGTTTAGGAAATATTATTGTAGAATATGGTGAAAATTACTCTTTATTTTACAAACTTAATCCAAATGAAAAGATAATATA
>JAHHUB010000086.1 GCA_020024175.1 Oscillospiraceae bacterium
AAATCCTGACTGTATGTCATAAGAAATTTATATATTATATTGGCAGGTAGCATTTGCCGTAAAAAATCATTTATTATAATAAGCTGATTTTGGGGCATTGGATTTATTTTTACCGTGAGTTTATACTCTCCGCAGTAAATTAATTTGCAGTTGCTTTCGGGGAAAAGCAGATTTATATTTTTTTCCACACCTTTTAAAGTGATGGGGGATTTAAGCATAAGCAGGGATAATATTCTTTTTTTTCTGTCATCCAAATTGCTGTCTTTATATGGAATAATATCAAGCATTTTTTCATAGTGTCTGATAAAATATTCATCAGAAGTCAGTACAAAATTTCCCTGAAGAATTTTTTCGGATTTTCGGCGAATTTCATTTAAAGTAAGCTGTTGAATCCCATAAATTTCTGCCATTTGAGTAATTTCTCTGATATATGGAGGAGCGTAGGAAGGTATACTATGACCCTGCATTTATTATTTCTCCTTTTACAGGCACTTGATCAAATTCCAAAATTAAATTTGAATTTTTGCCATTTATTTTTGTGTTTTGAATATCCACAATGCCCTTGCAGCTCAGTATTGCATATTCCAATGCTGATATTCTCACAATGAGATTTTGACTGTCCTCCCATTTTTTTCGGAGATTTTCCAGGTAATCGGAAATTGCACTTTCGATAAAAGGCTCAACCGAAGCAAAATCCAGATTTCTTTCCAAGGTAAATTTCGCTGAAATATTTATAGGAATATCTTTTGCACCAACTACAGTAACAATATGACCTATGGGAGCAAGTCCTTGACCTTCTCCGGTAAATTCATCAGGGTCAAAACAGTCCTTGACTTTTTTTATAAGGGACTCAGAGGGGACAGCGGATTTTTGGTCTAAAAAAATTATTTTTACTGTGCCGCCTCCATTCCAGTGAGGAAGAATTTTAACATATCCCACACCATGTACAGATTTGCTTTTTTCCTTGTAATCAGCTATATTTCCACCGAAAGCCAAACTTCTCAGATTTTCAAAATATCTTTTTCTAAAAGCCTCTGTATCCTCTTCATCAGTGCCAGGAGTTATAATGCCGTCAATTTGTGCTTTTTGAAATCCCGGTATATACAAAGCGGGAAATAAATCTCCCAAAGGAATGTTTCCGATTTCACCCGGTAAATCTGACTTAATTTTATAAACACCACTGCTTATTTTTTCTGTTACAGTAAAAAATAAATCCTTATAAGTAAATTTATCACCTATGTTTATTGGTGTATTTTCGGGAGTAACCACTGTTTTCAAAATGGCAGGTGAGGCTTCTTTTGCCTGAATACCTCTTTCCATGGCTCTTTTAATGAGATATGGTCTGGATGCTGTATCAGCAAAGCTTTCTGTCAGATATTCATCCAAAGTAGCATAAAGAAGGCAAATTTCCACCGCACAGGGAGCTAAAGCATCCCAAATAATTGAACCTTCACGCTTGTCCATATCTTTTGGTAGTCTTGAAAGCATATTTTCCATAACTTCATTAAAATCGTAGTTAAGTTTCATTAAATCCTCATCTCCTTTCTCTCCTCAAAACTTCCAAAAATGCTGTTGACGGTAAATCGGCAAATAAGATTATGTCTTTTTGGACACTCAAAAGAAAAATCTTCTACAGAAATGATTCTGTCATCATGCAACAGTGCTTCTGTTATTCTGTGTGGAAGTTCTGCTTTTACAAAAGCTATATTTTTGCCCATTAAATCATCTAATTTAATACCATAGTCATCTGAATAAATGATATAGGTTTCCTTTTCAGTGTTTAAAATTTTAAATACAGCTTGTTTTACTGATTCTGCGCCACTGCATTTTCCATAAATTGCAGCTTCACGAATGTGCATTTTGTGATTGATGTTTTGTTCATGAAATTTTTGGGGAGTTATGATTTTTTCCGTGATCTCATCTTTTAAATATTTATTTTGTGGTAATATTTTTTACACCACCCTGTCTGTTATCAAATATTGATTTTCATTATCTGTGGGAATAAGAATAACTTTATCGTCTGTTTTCAGGTGATTTAAAATTTTGGCTTCATATTCTTCCCAATTTCCATTTGGTTTTTTTCGGAGTTTGCAGTTTATTTTGTGGTCGGTAAGATATTCTGCTGTGATAAGCTGCTTTTCTGACAAAATAAATTTTTGTTCCACAAAAACCTGCAGCGGATTTTCGGAAATAACTTTACCAAAAAACACTTTTTCCAGATCTCGGCTTTCATTGGCTGCAAATACAATTTTTTTTACTGTATCCGCAATATCTCTGCTGTCTAAAATTTTGACATTCCTCCTTTACATCATCGCTTCCAAAACCATGCTGTGTTCACCGTTTTGAAAACAGTGGACAGCTTTTTTTACGGTGATAATTTTTTGTTTTCCCTTAGCTGAAAGGGGAACTTTTACACCAGCTCTGATTTTTTCATCTCCACCTAAAACACTGATTGAAAAACTGAGTTTTTCACGGTTTTTGTTTTCTAAAATAGTTTTTGCTTTGGCAGTTGCATTTTCGTAATCATTGGCTTTTCCGCAATACTGAAGTATGCCCCAATTTTTTACAGACTGGCTCTCATTTTTAAAAACCGCCTCACGAAAACCTTTTTTACGGCTGCCATATTTCATTTTTACTTGGTTATAAGTGTCTGTATCAATTTCTTCAGAGTATTTATACCCCTCAGTATTATCCTTGGAAATTACAGCCGGAATAAAGGTGTTTTTGGTATTTTTTAAAGTGAGTTTTCCAAAGTCATCATAAATCACAAATTTTTCTCCTGTGTTGCTTTCATTTATATCCAAAGCTTTCTGTACAGTACCTAAAAGTGATAAATTATTGCTGACCAGAAAGGGAATAGTATGGGAAGCACTGTCAATCTGCCCTGTTTTAAGTCCAAATTCACCGCATATTTTTGAGAAAATATCAGATGCTGTCATATCTTCATAAACTGCTGTGTCCTGATTTTTAAGATAACGGATTTGATCATAAGCTAAAACATTGACAATATCGTTTTCATTAAATGTCAGTGAAAATATATATCCGCAAAATATTTTTTGATTTTTAAATGTAAAACATACTTTGTCGCCATTGGCTATTTTTAAATTTTCATTTAAAAGTATGTTGAATTTAAGACTGCCTGGATAATTTCTGATGTCGGTTTGCCATAAAATTTTGCCTATTACAGCGGGTTTTACTGCATTGTCTTTGTGAAAAATCGTCAGCATTATGTATTTCCGCCTTTCTTGATAATAAGCTTCTGACCTGGGTAAATGGTGTATATAGGATAACCTGTGCCACTGTTTCTTTTGTCAATCATATCTTTGTTGGCATTATAAATTTCTTTGAAGTCATTTCCGTTTCCAAAATATTTTTGGGCAATTTCCCATAGACAATCCCCTTTTTTTACAACATGAAATTTAGGTGAACTTATCTCCTTATCATCAGGTATGATTTTGCGTGTAACTCCGCTTTTAAGAGAAGTTTTTACGGCAGAATAATTTCTGTATTCCTTTAAGGTTACATTTACAATAATGTCTGCTCCTGTTTTGTCAGCATCTTCTATTATTTCATAATTTTCCAGTGTAACTTTTAAAGAGGTAGATGCTGTATTGTTTCTTATTATGTGAAGTCTGAAAGGTTTACCGTTTTTTTTCATATTCTGGAGCTTGGATAAATAATAATCAGGTTTTTTAAATCCACCATCATATACTGCAAATGGATAAACTTGAGCAGGTAAAAGAAATGAAAAAGCTATTTGTGTAAGAGCAGGGGATTTGATAATATTAATTTCATCACCACTGACTAAATCGGCAGTTCTGTTTCTGTTTCCGATTTTTGTGGTAATCTGTGGGGGAGCTATGGGAAGCAGCATACTGTCTAAATATACTTCGTGCAATTAATACACCTCCTGGGCTGAGGCTAAAATGGCCTCTGCCAAATCTCTGGCAAGTTTGTCTATAATATAATCCGCATCGTTTTCCGAGGAAATATTTTGAGTAATACCACCTAAATTAACAGAAATATTTGATGTATTATCTTTTCTGTTAACAGAGGAATTTTCTTCGGAACTGCTTATCATTTTTTTGAAAACTGAATTTTCTGAGAAACTGCCATCTTTAAAAGATTTTGATGGAATATCATAACCATAGTTAAAATTATTGATTTTGTGATTGTCATTTGCTGAAAATATATTGTTTTTATTTAATGGCAAAGAATTTCTGAAATTAAAAAAGCCTTGATGTAAATTTTTGTTTAAACTATTGGATCTATCCCATGAAAAAACAGGATTTTCCTTTAAAACAGCAGAGCTTAATGATGAAATATTTTTTGCATCAAAAACATTATTTTTAAAAACAGAGGAGAGGGGAGAATTTTTAACAAGTCTTTTTTCCGAATAAGAGATATTTTCCCTAAAATTATATGGGCTTTGCAGTGTTTTTTGAGCTTTGTCAGCCAA
This sequence comes from Oscillospiraceae bacterium, assembly GCA_020024175.1. Taxonomy (GTDB): domain Bacteria; phylum Bacillota; class Clostridia; order Oscillospirales; family Ruminococcaceae; genus JAHHUA01. The sequence goes on from JAHHUB010000086.1 coordinate 4,460, forward strand.
AGTTTTTGAAAAATTAAATTGATTTAAATTAGCAGATTTTTTTACAGGATAAAGTAAATTTTCCAAAACAGAATTTTTTTCAGAAAAATAATTTATATAGCTGCTTTTACCTGAATTTAAACTGTTAAATGTCAATGATTTTACAGGATTTTCACTTAAATTTGAAATTCCCTCATAATAACTGTATTTAGGAAAAATGTTGTTTAAGAGATTTTCATAGCTGAAAGAATTGATGTCTGTTTTGTCAGTCTTTAGAAATCTGTATTCTTTTTCGGTGTAATAATTACTTATCAGCGGAAAATTTTCAGTGATAAAATTGTTCACTATGTTTTCCTGTAAATTATTCAGTGGAAAAACAGAATTGTCAGTATTTTTTCCAAAAGTTGTTTCAAAAGATTTTGGCTGTATAAATCCGGATAAAAGCTTTTTGGAAATATTTTTCGGAAAATTATTTTCAGGTGGAATAAACCACAGGGGCAGGCTGAGTAAAATTTTAATCATCTCCTTGTCTTTCTAAACTTAATTCTGCTGAAGCTATAATGAAAGCTTTTTCGTTTTCATTTAAAGCCATAAATTGGGACGGCAGTATATGATGTTTTTGCAGACAGTAATGAGCTGTTACAGCGTATATATCGCCGTCCTCTATTAGTTTTTTGCCGTATTTACTCTGTCTTCCAGCTTTTCGTTAAACCCACATAAGTCTTCTACCACATCAGCAAGAGCTTTGTATTCGCCTGGGGAGTTTATGATTTCTTTTATAAGTTCTTCAGGAGAAAAACAGTTATAGCTGTCCTGTAAATCCTTATCATTCAAATTGGGATAAACCACTGATGAACAAATTAAACGGCAAAGATATTCAGGATAATCAAAATTAAAGCCATCCTTTGTTTTTGTATAACAGTATTGTTGAATATCCTCATTTTCAGATGTGGATACAGGTTTTAGTTCCCACATAAGGGGATTTCCGTTTTCATCTTTTAAAGATGAAGTAGCGGGATAAAATCTGTTTTGTCTGAAAGTTTTGTTGTCTTTCATAAATAGTTTAAAATCTGACATATTACCGACCTTTCTTTTTTTAGCTGCCCCGTTTTATAAAATTACGGGGCAGGTATAAATAAATTTACTGTTTAAATTCAGGAAGAAGATCAAATTCTTTGGAAACTTCAAAATCTTCAAAGGTAAATTCCATATCCTCATCCAAATAATCAGCAGAGGCATTAAATTTTGTAAGTACACCGCCATCGATGTTGCAGTCAATCAAAGTTACTGTTTGTTTGCCTACATCAGAAGTTGGGTCTTCATTGATAATTACCATATCAAAGTAAATATCCTCGCCGGTTTCCTTATATCTTTGCATGAGCTTTCTGAAAATACTCATATTGTAATGGAAAGTAGCTTTACCTTTACCTTCCCAACCGTTGGAGCGGTTGCCATTTCCGGTTCTGCCCAAAATAGGCACACGGACTTTCTTCTTTTTAAATTTTGCTTCCAAATCAATGGCATTGCAGAAATTATATCTTTCATTGCCGATTGTTATGAAACATCTTGCCAATTTGCCGGAAATGGTGTCCTTGGCTTTCATGGTTACATTGTTGTTCATAAATTTTCCTCACTTTTATGCAATTTTAACAGTCATATAAAGTTTTTCCATAGTATTGATTACGGAAATGCTGTCATATACTACTACAGATTTTTTGGTATCACCCAAAAATACCTGTATATCCTCATCGCTGAAGTTTTCAATAGCCCGCAGTGTCAGAAGATTTTTATGGTGTTTTACAATGTCATTTTTAAGAGCTGTTCTGCCTTCATCATCGTTTGGCACAGTGCCAAGATATTTTCTGTTAAATCTGGCAGCTATGACAGTGGCAATTTGATCACAAACTCTTATAGTTTGGTTTTCCTTAAAAATATCCCCTTTGGTGTCGGAAACTGTGATAAGTGAGTTAATATCACAAAGAACTCTCACATCTCCGCCAACTTTGTGGAATGCAAATTCACCGTTTTCTATAGCTTCTTCCAGTTGAGCTTGAGTGTAATCGCAGTTAAATTCATATTCACCGTCGTATTTCTTATTTACACAGGATGCATTTACCTGACAGCCTGCCAAAGCACCGATAACCCATGGTACAACATCAGCGGAATTTTTTACATTCACAATACCTTCATAATCGGCTTTGTGATTAAATAAAACACATTGAAATTTTACACCTACAGTTTCTCTCATACGCTTTGTATAAGCAGCATAAAGCTTTTTAATTTGTTCATTGTCAGAAGTAGTGCCAAAACAGTTAAAAGCATAGCTTTCCAGCTTGTCCAAATATTTTTGGTGATTTGCATTTTGTACTGTGCCATTGGCTCCGTTTGACAAATTAAAGCTGCCGGTATTTGATACAAGTTCAATTTGTTTAAAAATAACCCAACTGTTGTTTTTAAGTTCAGCGGAATCAGATACAAGCTGTTTGTCTTTAAGTTCACCCATATAATAAGTGCTGACAATATACTTTCCGGAGAAATCCACGGAGCTTTCCACAGAAACTGTAATCTTATTGCCGCAGATACCTGAATATTTGGCTTTTGCTACCTGAGAATCAGCAAATACTCCGTTATTTAATTTGTAACAGTGAAGAGTGTGTATATTTTGAAAAATTTCTCTTAAAGGCTTCATTTTTTCGTGGGTATAGTCATAGCCGAAAATTTCCATACTGTTTTTCTGAAAATCACCACTTGTAACAGTGAAAATTTCATCATCAACACCCCAGTCCAGTTCCAAAGCCAAAGATGCAGTACCTCTTTCCGCAAAAACATTAGTAGATTTTGGGATAGAAACAAAATTTATATAAGCGCCCGGTAATGTTTTGTTTTGAACTAAAAAAGTTCCTCCACCCAATGCCATTAATATGCGCCTCCTTCCAAAAATTTCTTAATAATTTTGTCAATTTCATCTGTAGTATACAGCTTGTCCTTTTCCAAAATGGCAGTGAGAAGATCTGCATTGGTACTGTATTTCTTGGATGAAATCAGTTGTTCAAAGGAATATGCGTTACTTTTTTTGGTGTCTTTATTCATAATTTCACCTATCTTTCGTATATTTTTAAATATTGCATTTTTTCTTTAAGTTCAGTCT
>JAHHUB010000087.1 GCA_020024175.1 Oscillospiraceae bacterium
GCGGTATCCGCATCCCGAGCCAGGAACACTCGGTCCACACCGCCGCGATTCAGTGCTTTGCGCAGCTGCTTCGCTCCGACGATAAATGAATGGTCACCGGGCTTCTGCTGGCCATCGGCGACCAGAGAACCCCTTTTAATAAGAGTATCCATACGAAACATTATTATACGCTTATTCACGCAAAAGTCAACATTTTTTCATCCAAAAAATCCTTCATTTTTTCCTGCATCCCTTTGTCATAATTCACAACCGCTTAACCAGCCGTGAATTCCGAGAAAGCTTAAGCCCATGCAGCAGCTTGTCATACTGCAGCCTCTGTTTTTTCAAAGCAGCCTCCGCAGCATTTTATATGCAAAAAGACCATCCTGAACGGATGGTCTTTTTGTGGCAGAGGATGAGGGATTCGAACCCCCGCGAACGGAGTCAGAGTCCGGTGTGCTACCGTTACACTAATCCTCTATCAATTCCGCCGCCGCACCAGCAGCAACATGACTTATTATACGCACATTTCTCTAAATGTCAAGCACTTTTTTCAAATTTCAAAAAAATATTTTACGATCCACAAAAACCAGCCTTCACGCAGATTCCCACGGAAACGGATCATCCTTCAAAACATGCTCTTTCATATATCGAAAAGTCGCATCTTCCCCCTCATCTCGGAGCATTTCCAACAAAAATCCCAACTGTTTTTTTAAGCATTAATTGTATCTGTAATTGTATTTATGGATTCTTTTATGGTTTTGTCAGTGGCTTTCTTTCCAAAGGTGTCCACACTCATTCTGTCCTTACTGGGTTCATGAGTTAGGCATCCTGCCCCTCCTATACATCCACCCTGGCAAGCCATACCCTCAATGAAGTTTTCTTTCAATACATTTTTTGAGGCTTTCAGCAAAGCAATTTTACAGTCATCAAGTCCATTGCAGACAGCGGATCTTACTTGGAATTCATCGGCAGATATGCCCTGTTCCTTGACAGCTTGGGACACAGCCTCTGAAAGTCCTCCGCTTCTTGCAAAAATTCTTCCGAAATATGAAGCATCATCAAGCTCGCTTTCCGGCAGATCAAAAAGTTTTATTTCCAAACTGTCAATAAGTGCCTGTAATTCCTCAAAAGTAAGCACACAGTCCACAAGTTTTCTTACACTGTCTTTTTGTCTTTCAGCTTTTTTAGCTGTACAGGGACCTATAAATATAACTTTTGCCATTGGGTCATGTTCTTTGATGTATTTTCCGATTTCAGCCATGGGAGAAAGGTTGTGAGAAACATTTTCTTTAAGCTGTGGAAAAAACTTTTCAACATATTCCACAAAAGCGGGACAACATGAACTTGTAAGAAAACCTTTTTCCATAAGTTCACGGCTTTCCTTATCTGCTACTAAATCAGCACCTAAAGCGGCTTCAACCACTTTATAAAAACCAAGCTGTTTAAGTCCTGTAACCATTTGTCCTATTGTTGCATATTTAAACTGAGTAGCTATAGAAGGAGCTACAACAGCATAAATATGGTTTTTTGTGTTATTTTCACTGCTTTTTATCATATAAATAGCATCAAGAATAAAGCTCTTGTCAACTATTGCACCAAATGGGCACTGATAAACGCAGGCACCACAGGAAATACATTTTGAATGGTCAATTTCCGCACTTTTATCGGGACCCATGTGAATAGCATCTACTTTGCAGGCTTTTTCGCATGGTCTTTTTTTGGATATAATTGCTCCATAAGGACAAACACTGGCACATTTTCCGCACTGAACACATTTATCAGGGTCAATTTTAGCATGATGTTCAACAAATGAAATAGCTTCTTTTGGGCAGTTTTCCATACATCTTCTGGCAATACATCCCCGGCAAAGATCTGTTACTTCATAGGAGCTGACAGGACATTCGTCACAGGCTATGGGAAGTACATTGATAATGCTGTTTTCCCATCTGTCACTTCCGCAGACTAGATTTATTCTTTCTTCTACTATGGCTCTTTCTTTGTAAATACAACAACGCATTGTAGCTTCTTTGCTGTCTACAATTTCTCTGGGAATATCATAATATACTTTTTCCAAATTGTTGTTAAAAGCGTGTTTGGCTATGGATTTATTTACTCTGTATTTCAGTAATTGTACCTGTGTGTCGAAAATTCTCATCCTAGTTTCTCCTTTTTTTATCAATGTAACAATTATATCTTATATAATCAAAACATTCAACCAAATAAGTCATATATATAAATCATACAGCCATAACTTTTTTATATAGTGATACAACAGTTTTTAGTTAAGTTATTACATATCCAAAACTGAAAATTAAACCTGTTTTATAACTAAAAAACATTTTTATGATGTTTTAATGTATTTTTCTGTCAATAAACATAGGCTTGGTTTTGGAATAAACAATTTTTTGTTCTTTATACAGTCCTGTATATCCTGAAAGCATAAAACTTGTTGCACAGCTTATTGCGAAAAAAATCATTCCTTTTCCGCCGAAAAGTTCCATTGCCAAAAACATTGATGCCAAAGGGCAGTTGGTAACACCACAGAAAATAGCTACCATTCCCACTGCAGCACCAAATCCCGGATCAATTCCCAAAATTGATGCACAGAAACATCCAAAAGTTGACCCTATAAAAAATGTAGGAACAATTTCACCGCCCTTATAGCCTGTACCCAAAGTTATGGCAGTCATAATAATTTTTATAAGAAAAGCCATGGGATGTGCTTCACCATTGACAGCTCTTTCAATAACAAACATACCTGCTCCGTTATAATCCCTTGTACCCAACAAAAGTGTAGCCAAAATCACAATAATACCGCCTATAAAAGCTCTCAGCATACTGTTGGGAATTTTTTTGAATAATTTCCCTGCAAAAGTCAGTGCTAAACAAAATAAAATACTGATTGCAGCAGAAAGTGCTGACAAAATTATTATTTTAACTATATTTACGGGTGTAACTTCCGGGATAACAGATAATTCAAATGCAGTAGGGGTAATTTTCATAAGCTGAGATGTAAAAAATCCGGTAATAGCAGAAATCATACAAGGTACAAGTGAAGAATAGTGCATAATTCCCACTTCAATAAGTTCAATGGAAAAAATCGCCGCTGTAATAGGCGTGCCGAAAAGTGCGGAAAAAGATGCACTCATTCCACACATAATAATTATTTTTATATCATTTTTATCAAGTTTAAGAAGTTTTCCTATGTAAGCACCTATACTGCTTCCAAGCTGTAAAGCTGCCCCTTCCCGTCCAGAAGAACCGCCTGTGGCATGGGTGAGGACTGAACTTATATAAATAAGTGGTGCTGTTCTGAGTTTTATATCTTTATCCTCACGAATGGATAATATAGCTGAGTTTGTGCCTATGTCATTTTCCATATCACTGCATTTATACATAGCAGCAATAACAATACCAGCCAAAGGCATCAAATAAAGTATAAAGTCGTATTTTGAAAACAAGGTGGCTCCAATATCCACTGCATGATGGAAACTGGATGCCACAACTCCCAACACAATCCCAACCAAAATACCTATCAGCGACCATTTTCCGTAAGTTAAAAGTGGCTCTGTTTTTGAAGAAATTTTCTCTGATTTTTGGGTTTTCATAATATCCTCCTTATATCCTAACACATCAAATAATTATATATGTATATTATAACTGATAAAAAAAATAAATTCAATTAAAAATCCTTTGCTTTAACATTTTTATTTATAATATATTAAGAAAAAACAAAAGTAATATAACTATTATATGTTATATAATTTTATATAATTTGTATAAAAATAAAAATATTTTATCTTTTTTTATTAAAATGCTGGACTTATTTCACAAGATATAGTATAACATAATTGTAATTGATTTTATATTATAGCATTAATACATAAATAAGACTTTTTTATAATTTTTATAATATATTTAAAAATCTTATTTTGTGAAATTTGCAAAAAGGAGGGTTGCACCATCTTACTTTCAGAAAGACAAAACAGCATTATTGAGATTATTAAAACCTGCGGACCTATCACAGCTGATAAAATTTCCGAAAAATTTTCTCTGTCAAAAGCCACTTTAAGACCTGACCTGGCTATATTGAAAAGGGCAGGATATATTTCCGCCAAGCCCAAAGTCGGATATTACTATTTGCAAAACCACGAAACCGTAAACGCCAGACCAAACCCAAAAGCTGAAGCGGGAAAATGCTTTTCCAGAATGCTTGTTCATGATTGGATGGGGGTACCTTCAGTTATACCTCCCACTGTTTCGGCTTTTGATGCCAGCGCTGAACTTTTTATGCGTGATGTGGGCAGTCTTTTCATATCCAGCGAATCCGAGGGACTTGTGGGAGTAGTTTCCAGAAAAGACCTGCTGAGAATAGCTATAAGCGGTTCAGATATGAAAGCCATTCCCATTACCATGGTTATGTCAAGAACCCCTAACCTAGTTTTCATCTATGATAACGAATCCCTTTTTCACGCTGCAAAGCTTATGAAAATGCATGAAATAGATTCACTTCCTGTAGTGGAAAGAGTTGAAAACAACGGAAAACATATACTTAAAGTAATTGGAAGAATTACCAAAACTACAATAGTAAAAGCCTTGGTAAGCCTGGGCGAATAGGAGAAAACACATGATAGTATACGTATTATCTGATTCAATAGGAGAAACCGGAATGACTTTGGCCCGTTCTGTTATAAGTCAGTTCAGTTTTCCGAATTTGGAAATGAAACGCTTCCCGTTCATAAGCAATGAACAAACCATTAAATATAATATTGATATGCTGTATGAAGAACAAGACCCCATGAAACTCATAATTTACACCTTGGTTTCACCTAAACTTTGCGATTATACAGCAAGATATGCTCAAAGTCTGAATATCTGTGCTTTGGATGCACTGAGCCCTTATATAAAGAAGGTAAAAGATAATTTTCACTTGGAACCTGCTATGAAACCCGGTATATCCCACCTTATGGATATGTCTTATAACAAGCGTGTAGAAGCTATCGAATTTGCAACAAAATATGATGATGGCAAAGACAGCAGCGGTATTTTTGAAGCTGATATTGTATTAATCGGTATTTCAAGAACTTCCAAAACACCTATTTGTATGTATCTTGCCTATCAGTCCATAAAAGCTGCCAATATTCCATTGGTAATGGATGTAGAGCCTCCTGAAGACATATATAAACTTCCGCGATTTAAAGTAATCGGTCTTACCATAAAACCTGAAACACTACAGACAATAAGAAAAAACCGTCTTCGTGAACTGGGTGTAAGTTCTGATGCAAATTATGCTACTATGGACAGAATACTCAAAGAAGCAGAATTTGCAGAAAGAATTATGAAAAAAATCGGTTGTCCGATTATAGATGTTTCCAACAAAGCTATTGAAGAAACATCAGGTAAAATCATGGAAATTATTCAAAAAAGTCAAATTTTAAGATAATTAATAATTTAATTTCAAAACAAGAAAGAGAGTTGGTCTAAATTGGATAAGAAGTATACATACCTTTTCAGTGAAGGCAATGGCAGCATGAAAATGCTTTTGGGTGGTAAGGGAGCTAACCTTGCTGAAATGACAAATATAAATCTCCCTGTTCCTTACGGTTTTACAATTACAACAGAAGCCTGCAGAGATTACTTCAAAGCAGGAAAAGTTCTTTCCGACGAAATGGAAAAACAAATTTGGGATAATCTTGCAAAAGTTGAAGAAAAAATGGGAAGAAAATTCGGTGATAAGAATAATCCTCTTCTGGTTTCCGTCCGTTCAGGTGCTCCTATCTCCATGCCCGGTATGATGGATACTATCCTCAATCTGGGTCTTAATGATGAAACAGTAGAAGGTCTTATCAAAGCCACAGGAAATCCCAGATTTGCTTTGGACAGCTACAGAAGATTTATCCAAATGTTCGGCGATGTTGTTATGGGTGTTGAACATTATAACTTTGAACTGGCTATCGAAAGCGTTAAACAGCGTCAGGGTGTAACCATAGATAAGGACTTAAATGAAGAATCTTTGAGAAGTCTTATAGAAGAATATAAACAAATTGTTTTAAGAGAAAAAGGTGAACAATTCCCATCCGACCCCAAAGTTCAGCTTATGAAAGCTGTAGAAGCTGTATTCTCCTCATGGTACAACCCAAGAGCCGATGTTTACAGAAAGATGAATAAGATTTCCGAAGAAATAGGCACAGCAGTAAATGTACAGTGCATGGTATTCGGCAACATGGGAGATGATTCAGGTACAGGTGTTGCATTTACAAGAAACCCTGCTAACGGCGACAAGCACCTTTACGGTGAATATCTGATGAATGCACAGGGCGAAGATGTTGTTGCAGGTATCAGAACTCCAAACCCAATTTCTCATTTGGAAAAAGATGCTCCCGAAATATATAAACAATTTAAAGATGTATGCCAAACTTTGGAAAACCACTATAAAGATGTTCAGGATATTGAATTTACAATTCAATCAGGAAAGCTCTTTATGCTTCAAACAAGAACAGGTAAGAGAACTGCCGCTGCTGCTGTAAAAATTGCAGTTGATATGGTAAATGAAGGCATCATTACCAAAGAAGAAGCTATAATGAGAGTTGACCCTGCTTCCCTTGACCAGCTCCTTCACAGACATATTGACGAAAGCAAGGAAATGGAAGTTATCGGAAAAGGTCTTCCTGCTTCTCCCGGTGCTGCCTGCGGAAAAATTGCTTTTGACGCTTATGAAGCTCATGTAAGAGCTGAAAACGGTGAAAAAGTTATCTTAGTCAGAACTGAAACAACCCCTGATGATATTCAAGGTGTTATCGCTTCCCAAGGTGTTCTCACCAGCCGTGGCGGTATGACAAGCCATGCTGCTGTTGTTGCAAGAGGTATGGGAAGATGCTGTGTATGTGGATGTGAATCTCTTAAAATAGATGCTGCAAATAAAAAGATTACTTTGGGTGGACACACCATGGGTGAAAACGATGTTATCTCCATTGATGGTTCTACAGGACGCGTAATATTGGGAGAAGTCAACATGATTGACCCTGTACTCAGTGACGATTTTAAGACTTTCCTTGACTGGGCAGACGAAATAGCAAGAATTAAAGTTAAGGCTAATGCAGATACCCCTGCTGACGCTGAAAAATCCAGAAAATTCGGTGCAACCGGTATTGGCCTTTGCCGTACCGAACATATGTTTATGGCATCTGACAGACTTCCTATCATTCAAAAGATGATTATGTCCGATACATTGGAAGAAAGAGAAGCAGAACTTGCCAAACTTTTGGTATTCCAGGAAGATGACTTCTACGGAATTTTGAAAGCAATGGATGGCTGTGAAA
>JAHHUB010000088.1 GCA_020024175.1 Oscillospiraceae bacterium
TGTAATAAATCCAAATGATTTTATTTTAATTAAAATAAACCCAAAGGGATTTATTGAAATTTAAGTTTTATAATCGGTTAAACTATTAAAAAAAGCAGTCTTTTAAAGGCTGCTTTTTTGTTTGTAAAATATAGGATTTTATGATATACTGAAATGGTAATTTAATCTAAAAGAGGTGTTTTTATGATAAAAACCACAAAAATTGCTATAATTATTTTATTAACTTTTATTATTTTATTTTTAATTTTATTGGGATTTTTAACTGCAACCGAATTTAAACCTGAAAAAGATTCCCATCTTTTTATTCAAACTTTTTATGAAGGCTCTGTTCCTTCCTCTGATGACGGAAAAATTAAAATACTTTCATGGAATATCGGTTACTGTGGACTGGATAAATCTGCTGATTTCTTTATGGATGGAGGAAAAAATGTAAATCCCAAAAGCCGTGAAAAAATAGAAGAAAATATGAATGCAATAAATAATTTTATTCTTAAAGAATATGCTGACATCAATCTTTTACAGGAAGTGGACAAAAAAGCATCCCGTACTAAAAAAATTGATGAATATGAATTTTTTATTCAAAATTCAAAAAATCCAAATTCTGCATATACAGCAAATTTTCTCTGTAAATTTGTGCCATATCCTTTTCCACCCATAGGTCAAATTGATGCAGGTTTAGCTACATACACAAAATTTCCAATTAAAGAAGCTGAAAGGCATTCTCTGCCCTGTCCTTTTAAATATCCTGTAAGAATTGCCAATATGAAACGCTGTTTGTTGGAAACCAGATTCAGACTTGAAAATGGGAAAGATTTAGTGGTATTTAATCTGCATTTGGAAGCTTATGATGACGGCGAAGGTAAAATTGCTCAAACTAAAAAATTAATTGAGGTTTTGGAAACAGAATATTCAAAAGGAAATTATGTAATAGCCGGTGGTGATTTTAACCAGGCAATGTATGGCACAATGGAAAAATATCCTGTTCAAAATGCTGATTTATGGGCACCGTCAATTATGGAAAATGATATTTTACCTGATGGATGGAAATTCTATTTTGATGATAAAACCCCTACCTGCCGACTTTTAAACAAACCCTACACAGATAAAAAAACTCATCAATTTTATGTAATTGACGGATTTATTGTTTCCCCCAATGTGGAAGTTGAAAGTGTGGAAACAATAGATTTAAATTTTGAAAATTCAGATCACAATCCTGTTGTAATTGAAATAAGTATTAAATAAATGAAAACCTTTATCCCAAAATATTCAGAATTTATTTTATATTATAATTTTTATAAAAATAATGCCTGTAAAAATCCTGTGGAGTTTTAACCACAGAATTTTTACAGGCTGTTTATTTTTTATGGAGTCAATTTAAAGGACTTTACCATTTTATGATTTAATTATTTTGTTATTTGAAAAACAACGGAAGTTTTTCAAGAAAAATAATGTCTTTTCTGTCAGCGGCATCACCTTCTGCCAATACTGCTGCTTCCCCTACTATGTTGCCGCCTGCTTTTTTTACAAGTTCAGCCAATGCGTACATGGATTCCCCTGTGCTGATTACATCGTCAACTATAAGTACTTTCTTGCCTTTGAGTGCGTTTATATCACATTCATCTATGAAAAGTGTCTGCATCTTTTCTGTAGTTATGGATTTAACACTGACCTCAATGGGGTTTTTCATATAGAGTTTTTTGCTCTTTCTGGCTAGGATATAGTTTTTACCTGATTGACGAGCCATTTCATAAGCAAGAGGTATTCCTTTGGATTCCGCTGTCAGCATAATGTCAAAGTCAGGTGCTTTTTTTAGCAGTTCTTCCGCACATTTAACAGTAAGTTCTACATCGGAAAACATAATAAAGCCTGCTATTGACATTTTTTCATTGACAGGACAAATTTTAAGTTGTCTTGTAAGTCCTGCCACTTTGAGAGTATAAAATTCTTCCATTTTAATTATCTCCTATCTGTTAAAGGGGAGGCCATGAAAGCGGTTTGCCGCCAAGTACATGAAAATGTATATGGTCAACAGTCTGTCCGCCATCCTCACCGCAGTTATTGACAATTCTATAACCTTTTTCGAGTCCTAAATCCTTGGCGATTTTTGCAATTACAAGAAAAATATGCCCTATAATTTCGGCATTTTCCGGAGTTAATTCATTACAGGATTTTATATGTTCCTTTGGTACAACCAGAAAATGTACAGGAGCCTGGGGATTTATGTCATAGAATGCATAAACTTTTTCGTCTTCATAAATCTTTTTGCCGGGAATTTCCCCTGAAATTATTTTACAGAATAAGCAGTCCATTTTATCTCCTTTCTCCATGAATACATGGTATTTTTTATTTTACTTTGTCATTTGGCTGATAAGATCAGTTACTTTTGCCAAAGCTTCGTCAATCTTATAAATATCGGATGCCCCACCCATTGCAGAGTCTGGCTTTCCGCCGCCGCTGCCGCCTACCATAGAGGTTATTTCCTTAATGAGTTTGCCGGCATGTACACCTTTTTCAATGGCATTTTTTCCGCAGGCTGCTATAATACTTGCCTTTTCGCCGTTAATGGATACCAATACACCAACCATATTAGGAGCATATTCTTTAATCTTATCGGACATTTTGCGGAGAGCTTCAACCTTAATCCCGGTGAAAGATGCAGTTACACATCTGATTCCGTTTACATCAACAGCATTGTCAAGAAGAGTGCTGGTTCTTATATCGGCAATAATTTGAGTAAGTCTGTCCAGTTCCTTTTCCTTTGCTTTAAGTTCCTCAGCTATTGCTGCAGTTTTTGCAGGCAATTCACTTATGCTGCCTGCTTTGAGGTTTTCGGCAGCTTTGAGCATAAGGGAATTATTTTGGTCCATAAGTTTGAGAATACCTCTGCCTGTTACAGCTTCAATTCTTCTTACACCTGCTGCTACGGAAGATTCCTTAACAATTTTGAAAAGACCGATTTTGGCTGTATTGTCCACATGAGTACCACCACAAAATTCAATACTTCTGTCGCCTGCATTTACAACACGGACAATATCGCCGTATTTTTCACCGAATAATGCCATTGCGCCTAATTTTTTAGCTTCTTCAATAGGCATTTCCTTAGTTACAACAGGCATAGAGGACAAAATCATATCATTTACAAGATATTCAACCTTGTCAATTTGTTCAGGTGTCATAGCGTCAAAATGGGAGAAGTCAAATCTGCATCCATAAGGGTCAACATAAGAACCTGCCTGATGAACATGGCTGCCCAATACTTCCTGTAAAGCTCTCTGCAAAAGATGGCAGGCAGTATGGTTTCTCATAGTTGCATTTCTTGTTTTGGAAGAAACCTGAGCTATAACTGTGTCATTTTCTGTCAAAATGCCGTTTATCATTTCACCTGTATGCATAATAAGTCCTGTAGGGGATTTTTTGGTATCAAGAACTTTAAATTCCATATCTCCTGATTTAATTGTACCCACATCTCCTACTTGACCGCCACTTTCAGCATAGAAAGAAGTTTTATCAAGAACAATCATACCTATTTCGCCTTCGGAAATAGAGGAAACTTTTTCACCCTCGGAAACAATAGCCAAAATTTTAGCTTCCTGTGTCAGTGTGCCATAACCTGTAAATTGACTTTTCAGGTTAAGTCCTGCCAAAACATCGCTCTTCCAGCTTTCAAAATTCATAACAGCTCTGGCTTCTCTGGCTCTTACTCTTTGTTCTTCCATTTTTTCCAAAAATTCGTCTTCATTGAGGCTGATACTGCGTTCTTCCAAAATTTCTCTTGTTAAATCTATAGGGAAACCAAAAGTATCATAGAGTTTGAATGCTTCTTCACCTGACATAACTTTTTCGCCTTTAACAGATTCTTTTTCAATCTTGTCAGCAATAACAGAGAGAAGTTCCATACCCTGGTCAATAGTTTTGGCAAAGCGTTCTTCTTCAACTTTAATAACTTTGATGATATAATCTTTCTTTTCCACAAGTTCGGGATAGGCTGTTTCATTTTCTTTGATAACTGTTTCGCAGACTTTATAGAGGAATGGGTCTTTAATACCGATTAATCTTCCATGACGAGCAGCTCTTCTGAGAAGTCTTCTAAGTACATATCCTCTGCCCTCATTTTGAGGTACTACCCCATCACCTATCATGAATGTTGTACTTCTGATATGGTCAGTGATAACACGGAGTGATACATCTGATTTTTCATTTTCACCGTATTTAATTCCTGCAATTTTGGAAATATGCTTCATTATATTTTGTACAGTATCTACTTCAAAGAGGTTATCAACACCTTGTACAATGCAGGCAAGTCTTTCAAGACCCATACCTGTATCTATATTGGGATGTTCAAGAGGTGTATATGTACCATTCCCATCTGAATCAAACTGACTGAATACATTATTCCAAACTTCCATATATCTGTCGCAGTCGCATCCTACTTTACAATCAGGTTTGCCACAGCCATATTCTTCACCACGATCATAGTAGATTTCGGAAGATGGACCACAGGGACCTGAACCATGTTCCCAGAAATTATCACATTTTCCGTTTTCATCTTTATAAAATCTGATAATTTTTTCGGCAGGTACACCGATTACTTTATTCCAGATTTCAAAAGCTTCATCATCCTCGTAGTAAATTGAAGGATAAAGGCGTTCAGGTTCCATACCTATAACTTCGGTTAAAAATTCCCAGCTCCACTGAATTGCTTCTTTTTTAAAGTAATCACCAAAGGAAAAGTTTCCCAGCATTTCAAAATATGTGCCATGTCTTGCTGTTTTTCCTACATTTTCAATATCGCCTGTTCTTACACATTTTTGGCAAGTTGTAACTCTCTTGTTGGGAGGTGTTTCCTGTCCCAAAAAATATTTCTTCAAGGGAGCCATTCCTGAATTTATAAGAAGTAAGCTGGCATCATCCTTTGGAATCAATGATGCACTGGGTAAAATTGTGTGGTTTTTGCTTTCAAAAAATTTAAGAAATTTTTCACGCAGTTCGTTTACACTTTGCCATTTCATAAAATATATCTCTCCTTATTTTAGTTTACAAAAAAAAAGCTTTCATCCCCTCAAAAAAAGGGACGAAAGCATAAATTCCGTGGTACCACCCAAATTACAGCATAATTTAAAAAGCTGTCACTTTAGTAAATTTAACGCATATATTACGTCGGTGTTTTATTCACCGAAGCTCCGAGGCAGCCCCCGCCTTTTTTCGTAAAAGCTCTCACCTTTTGCTTTTTTCTCTGTGGCGAATCATTACAGCGGTTTTTCTCTTCACAGCTTGTTATTTTATTATAATAAAAACATTATAAACTTAAATTTTAAAATTGTCAATAACAAAGCAGTATTTATTTGCTGTGAGTGTTCAGAATAATTCATATTTACTTGGAAATTTTTTCATAGTTTAGTATATGCAAAAGTTGTTAATACTTTCGGTAAAAGATATTGGGAAGTGTTAATTTGTATTATAATAAAGTGGAAATATGCGGAATAAATACCGCAGAATTAAAAACTATGAAAGAAAAAGAAAAAATCGAACTTATTATAAAAGCTCAAAATGGGGATAAAGATGCTTTGGACAAGGTAGTATGCGGCAATTTGAAATTGGTTTTAAGTGTAGTTCAAAAATTGGGCAGCAGAGGTCAGGAAGCAGATGATTTATTTCAAGTGGGGGTAATTGGATTAATTAAAGCTGTGAAAAATTTTGACACTACAAAAATGGTGAAATTTTCAACTTATGGTGTCCCTATGATTTTAGGTGAAGTCAGGAGATTTCTTCGGGACAACAACTCATTGAGAGTAAGCCGTTCCACCCGTGATTTAGCTTATAAAGCCATGCAGGCAAAAGAAATTCTGACAGCAAAATTTGATCGGGAACCTACAGTAAATGAAATTTCCGCAGAACTTAATATGCCTGTTTCGGAAATTGTAGTGGCTTTGGAAGCAGTGGTTGACCCTGTTTCTATTTATGAACCCATGTATTCCGATGACGGGGATTCGGTTTTTATTATGGATCAGCTTGGGGACAGAAATTCTGATGATGACTGGATAAATGAAATTCATATGAAAGAAACCATAAAAGCTTTAAGTCAGCGGGACAGAGAGATTTTAAATCTTAGATTTATAAAAGGCAAAACACAAATGGAAGTTGCAGAAGAAATAGGAATAAGGCAGGCACAGGTATCAAGGATTGAAAAAAATGCCCTTTCTAAAATAAAAGATTAGACCGATTTTGTCAGTTTTTATCATTTACAATTTAAGTATAATATTGACTTATATCTAAATTAGTGATAACATATAAGTTGATAATTTATGTCAGAAAGGACTGATATTTGCTATGTCTTCTAATTGTTCACACAACTGCTCTCAATGTCAGGAAAAATGCAGTGACAGAAAAGCAGAATGTTTTTTGGAAAAACCTCATGAAGGTACTAAAATAAAAAAAATTATCGGTATTGTAAGTGGTAAAGGTGGGGTTGGTAAATCCCTCATAACCAGTTTATCCGCTGTTGTTTCCAAAAGAAATGGTTATAAAACAGCTATTATGGATGCTGATATTACAGGTCCATCCATTCCTAAAATGTTTGGTATCAGTGGTATGGCTAAAGGTGATGAAAACGGAATTATCCCCAGCGAAACTTCCACAGGCATTAAAATTATGTCTCTTAACCTTTTGGTGGAAAACCCAACTGACCCGGTTATCTGGAGAGGACCTGTTATTGCAGGTATTGTAAAACAGTTTTGGTCCGATGTTCTTTGGAACGATGTTGACTTTATGTTTATTGATATGCCTCCAGGAACAGGAGATGTTCCTTTGACTGTATTCCAGTCCATCCCTGTTGACGGCATTATCATTGTAACTTCTCCTCAGGAACTGGTTTCCATGATTGTTGAAAAAGCTGTAAACATGGCTAATAAAATGAATATTCCGATTTTGGGTATGGTTGAAAACATGAGTTATGTTCAATGTCCCGACTGCGGAAAGAAAATAAAGATATTCGGTGAAAGCAAAATTCAGCAAATCTCAAAAGAAAAAGGTATTCCTGTTATCGGCGAAATACCTGTAGAACCTGCTCTTGCTGCTTCCTGCGATAATGGTGTCATAGAAAACTTTGACAGCCAATGGATGAAAGATATTTCCGAAAATTTGCTCAAATATATTATCAAACAGTAATATAACAAAAC
>JAHHUB010000089.1 GCA_020024175.1 Oscillospiraceae bacterium
AGGGGCCTTTTTCCGAGGAATTAAACACAGCGCTGATGAAACAGTTTCAGATAAAATACATGGTTACAAAAGACGGAGGAAAAGCAGGAGGATTTCCCGAAAAAATTTCCGCCGCAGAAAAAATGAATGTGAGGGTGATTTTGATAAACAGAGAACCTGAAACAGGTTATTCAGTGGAAGAACTTGTGGAAATGCTTAAAAAAGGAGTAAACTGATATGAAAATTTTCATTGTGGGAATGGGGGCAGCCAAAGATGAATATATGCTCCCAAAAGCAAAAGAAATTATAGAAAGTGCAGAACTTATTATAGGAGCTAAAAGACTTACTGACAGTATAAAACAAGATGGAAAAAAAATTTTAAACCTTATTTCACCTAAAGACATATATGACAGTGCGGTAAATTCAGGCTGTGAAAATACAGCGGTTTTAATGACTGGGGATACAGGATTTTATAGCGGAGCTAAAGGACTTATAAAAGTAATTAAAGAAAATGGAGGAAATGCAGAAATAATTCCTGCTTTATCCAGTGTTCAGCTTTTTGCCGCAAAACTTCAAAGACCCTGGCAAGATTGGAAACTTTCTTCCGCTCATGGAGTTGATATAAATGTATGCTCTGTGGTGGACAGAAACCGTGAAAGTTTTTTTCTCACCGGAGGAAAATGGACTGTAAATGAAATATGTCGGGATTTGACAAAATGGGGTTTTGGAGAACTTAAAATACATATTGGCGAAAATTTAGGCAGTGAAAAAGAAAAAATTTCCCAAGGTAATGTAAATGATTTTACAGAAACCGAAATTTCTGATTTGGCTGTGTGCCTAGTAGAAAACAACTGCCCCAATACCCACAGTGCTGCTTCTATAAAAGATGATGATTTTATCAGAGGAAAAATTCCAATGACAAAAGAAGAAGTGCGTTCAGTAGTTATTTCAAAAATGAAAATATGCAGGGACGATATAATTTATGATGTGGGGGCAGGTACAGGTTCAGTTTCTGTGGAAGCGGCTTTATCAGCTTATGAGGGTCATGTTTATGCTGTGGAAAGAGAATCTGAGGGTATAGAACTTATAAAGCAAAATGCAGAAAAGCACAGGGCATTTAATCTCACTGCGGTTTTGGGTACAGCTCCAGAAATGCTTACAGACCTGCCGAAACCCAATGTGGTATTTATCGGTGGCAGCGGTGGAAATATGGAAGAAATACTGGATTTGGTATTTGAAAAAAATCCGAAAGCAAGAATAGTTATCACAGCAGTTTCTTTGGAAACATTAAGTGAGATAACAGAACTTTTTAAGAAATTCAATATTCAAAATGATGAGATTGTTCAAATTTCCGTAAGTCGTGCAAAATTAATGGGCAGATATCATCTGCTTATGGGACAAAACCCTATTTTTATACTGAGCGGAAATGGAATATAAAATAAAATTTATTTTTTTGGAGGTTATTTTATGAAAAAGAATAAAGTATTGACAGACTCACTAGTTATAGGATTTGCACTTTTTGCAATGTTTTTTGGTGCAGGAAATTTAATCTTTCCCCCATATCTTGGATTTGGTTCTGCTTCAAACTGGTTTTGGGGATTTATGGCGTATATTATTACAGATATAGGACTTTCTGTATTTGCTCTTTTAATGATTGCTAAAAAAGGACATGGTTCCACAGGTATTACTGAAGTTATTGGTGAAAAATGGTCTACAGTGCTTTTAGTTATAAATACTATTTGCTTAGGTCCCCTTATTGCTATTCCAAGAACAGGTGCTACAACTTTTGAATTTGCTGTTCAGCCAATATTCCCTCCATATATTAACTCATGGGTTTCAGCAATAATTTTCTTTACACTGGTAGTTTTATTTAGCTTAAAACAAAATAAAATTATAGATATTATAGGTACAATTTTGACACCGATTATGTTGGTAACATTAGCTTTACTTATTATAAAAGGTGTTATGTCACCTTTGGGAACTCCCAATTTTAATGAAAATGTAAAAGGTGTTTTGGCAGCAGGTATAAAAGCAGGTTATCAAACTATGGATATGATGGGTGTTACAATTTTGTCAGTAGCTTTAATGGCAAGTATAAACCAAAAGGGCTATACAAGTAAAAAAGAACAGTCAAATATGATTGCTTTATCCGGTTTGGTAGCATCAATAGGACTTTTTGTTGTTTACTGTGGTTTGGCTTATTTGGGAGCTACAGTTTCTACTGTTTATCCCACACATCTTAAACAAGCTGAACTTCTCATAGCTATTACTAAAGGTCTTATGGGACAAAGTGGTGTGATTTTGCTGGGTATTATTGTTGCAGCAGCTTGTCTTACTACAGCTATTGGATTAGTGGCTTCATCTGCTCAATATTTCAGCGATATTACTCATGGAAAACTAAAGTATAAATATTTGGTAATAGCAATCAGTGTATTTAGCTGTATTGTTTCCAATGCAGGAATTTCAAATATTATTGCATTTGCAGCTCCTATTCTTGATGTAATTTATCCGATACTTTTGGTGCTTACATTTATGGCTTTATTTTCTGAACGTATCAAAAATGATAATGTTTATAAAGGTGCTACATTGGGTGCTTTAATAATCAGTATTATAGGATTGCAGTCAAGATTTACAGGATTTAATTTAGGTATAGATTATCTTCCTTTTGCAAGTATGGGATTTGGCTGGGTAGTACCTGCATTTATAGGTGGTATTGTGGGTCATTTTGTAAAACCTAAAAATTACAATACCAAAATTGCCAAGGAAAATATGTAAATAAATCAGATTATAATTTTTTATTTTTAATATTATATATAATGAAAGGACTTCTAAAATTGGAAAAAAAGTATATTTTGGCTCTTGATCAGGGAACTACAAGTTCCAGAGCAGTTATATTTGACCATAAACAAAATATTGTCAGTATGGTGCAGAGAGAGTATACTCAATATTACCCCAAGGAAAGCTGGGTTGAACATGACCCTATGGACATATATGCCACACAATATTCCGTTATGATGGAAGCGGTGGTTAAATGCGAAATAAATCCTGAAGAAATAGCAGGTATAGGTATTACAAATCAGCGTGAAACCACTATTGTATGGGAAAAATCCACAGGCAGACCTATTTATAATGCTATTGTTTGGCAATGTCGCAGAACTGCCGAAATGTGTGATGAAATAAAAGAAAACAAGGAACTTACAGAATATATAAAAGAAAATACAGGTTTAATTCCTGATGCATATTTTTCCGCAACTAAAATAAAATGGATTTTGGACAATGTACATGGAGCCAGAGAAAAAGCCGAAAGAGGAGAACTTCTCTTTGGTACAGTGGATACTTGGCTTATTTGGAAACTCACAAAAGGAGAAATTCATATAACTGACTATACCAATGCCTCCAGAACCATGCTTTTTAACATAAAAACTTTAAAATGGGACGAAAAATTGCTTAAAGAATTTAATATTCCAAAGTCCATGATGCCTAAAGTTTGCAACAGTTCTGAAATTTATGGCTATACTCAAATTGAAAATGCTGTTGTGCCTATTTCAGGTGTGGCAGGGGATCAGCAGGCAGCTCTTTTCGGCCAGGCTTGCTTTAATGAGGGAGAAGCTAAAAATACATATGGCACAGGATGTTTTCTTTTGATGAATACAGGTGATAAAATCTGTCGAAGTGAAAACGGACTTCTGACCACTATTGCAATAGGTTTGGACGGAAAAATCACTTACGCTTTGGAGGGCAGTGTTTTTGTGGGAGGTGCTGTAATACAGTGGCTCCGTGATGAAATGAGATTTATTTCCGAAAGCCGTGATGTGGAATATTACGCAACCAAAGTTGAGGACACAGCAGGAGTTTATTTTGTACCGGCTTTTACAGGTTTGGGAGCTCCTTACTGGGATATGTATGCCAGAGGCTGCATTATGGGCATTACAAGAGGCACAAAGCGTGAACATATAATCAGAGCAGCAGAGGAATCCATAGCATATCAATGTATGGAACTTGTAAAAGCTATGGAAGAAGATATTGATACCAAAATATCCGTACTTAATGTGGATGGCGGAGCTAGCCGAGACAGTTTCCTTTTGCAGTTCCAAGCAGATATATTGAATAAACAGGTTTTCAGACCTACTGTTAAGGAAACCACAGCTTTAGGTGCGGCATATTTGGCAGGACTTTCTACAGGATTTTGGAACAATTTAGATGACCTAAAAGCTTACCGTCAGTGTGAAAGAGTTTATGAGCCTAATTTTTCTGAAGAAAAGAGAGAAAATCTTATTAAAAATTGGAGAAAAGCAGTTGGAAGAAGCAGAAACTGGGTAGATAGCTATTCCACTGATGAAAACTAAAGTTAAAGCAGTAATGTGAAAGCTTTCAGCATGGCTTTTTAACTTAAATTAAAATTTAATTTATAAAAACACCTAAATATTTGAATGATTTATACCATTCAGATGTTTAGGTGTTTTTTTGTTGCATTTATCTGTTATTTATAAAAAAAGATAAGTAAAAACTTTCTCTTTGTTTGTTTAAATTTAGTTTGATTAAATTTTCCTTTTTTGACCATATTAATTATGAAAAGGAGGTATAGAATGAAAAATTTATTTGAAAATATAATTTCCCGTGAGAAAATTTCAGGTTATAAAAATCCACATGTTAAAAACTTTGAAGATGAAAAAATAAATTCAGTTTTATTAGATAACCTTGTTAATATAAGAAAAATTTGCAGCAATTCCGATGATATTACTATACAAAAATTAAAAATTTGCAGTATAGATTGTGCTGTAATCACCTGTGAAGGGATGTATGACTTAAAAAGCACAGCGGAACTGGTAATAAATCCATTGACAAAACTCAATATAAAAGACTGCAAAAGTCAAAATCTGTTTGAATATGTTACAACTAAAACCATGCTTTCCACTGACCAAAAAGTATTTTACACTTGTGGACAGCTTTTTAAATTTATTATGTCAGGATTTGTAGTTCTACTTATTGATGGAATTAACTGCGGTATAGCTATGGGGATTCAGGGTTTTCCCATAAGAGGTATAGGAGAACCTGCTTCGGAAATGAATATCAGAGGTTCACAGGAAGGTTTTGTTGAGGCTTTGAGAGTGAATATGACAATGATAAGAAGAAGACTTAAAACCCCAGAACTATGCTTTGAAATAAAAACTTTGGGCATAAACAGCAAAACAGATATATGTTTAGTATATCGTACCGATATGGTTTCAGAGGAACTTTTAAATAAAATAAGACAAAGACTGGAAAATGTTAAAATTGACAATATATTGGAGTCAGGATATTTATGCCCGTTTTTGGAAAGTCATCCACTTTCTATTTTTTCAGGAGTGGGTTCTACAGAAAGACCTGATACATTAGCTGCCAAGGTCAGTGAGGGCAGAGTTGGGATTTTGGTAGATGGCACTCCTTTTGCATTGACTATTCCCAAGCTTTTTGCGGAAAATTTTCAGAGTTTTGATGATTATACCATACAACCTTTTTATGCGGCTTTGATAAGGCTTTTAAAATATACAGCATTTTTTATAAGTACATTACTGCCGGCATTATATGTGGCAGTAGCTACCTTTCACCCTGAATTAGTGCCGGGGGCTTTACTTTATAATATTGCCTCAGCAGAGGAAAACACACCTTTTCCGTTAGTGTTTGAAGCTTTTGTAATACATCTTTTTTATGAAATTATGCGTGAAGCGGGACTTCGGCTGCCAAGAGCTGTAGGTCATGCTGTCAGTATAATCGGTGCACTGATTATCGGAGATGCAGCAGTAACAGCGGGACTTATAGGGGCACCAATGGTTATGGTGGTGGCTTTGACAGCAATAAGTTCTTTTGTTTTGCCGTCGCTGTATGAAACTATAGCTTTTCTGCGGTTTTTATTTATAATTGTGGGAGGAGCTTTCGGAATATTTGGAATAGCGGTTGTTATGTGTGTTATATTCATAAATTTATGTTCGGTAAATGATTATGGTGTACCTATTACATCTCCGCTGACACCTTTTAGTTTGTATTCAATGAGAGATGTATTTATTCGTTCTGATTGGAAAATCTTAGGAAAAGAAGAAATGAATATCAGTGATATGCCTGGTTCGGAAATTAAATAAGGAGAGTAACAGAATTGAAAAGAATTGAAAAAATAACATCAACTCAGCTTTTAATTATAATTTTTATAGCAAAACTGTTCTTTTTTATGATGTATACTCCTAAAACTGGGAAATCTATGGAAAGTACAGTATATATGCTGGGTCAACTGGCTTCTCTTCCGTTTTTATTTTTGTCTTTGCTGCCATTTTATTATTTAAATATGGCTTTGCCCGGATATAACATTATAGACTGTGGAGAAAAAATAAATTCTGTTGTGGGAAAAATCACCGGTGTATTGTATTATTGTTATATGATATTTTCAGTGGTAAACACAGTTATAAATTTTGATTTTTATTTATCTACAGCAGTTTATCCTGAAAGCAAAAGCTGGATTTTTATTGTAATTATTATGCTGGCTTGTTTTTATTGTGCATCTTTGGGGATTGAACCATTGGCAAGGTTTTCAGGATTTGTAATAATTGCAATCAGTATAAGCGGAATGATGATTTTTTTACCCCTTATTTCTGAAATGAATTTATCTTACATTCATATGCCTGTGGATGTGAATGTAAAAGATTTTATAAGTGCAGTGTATTTAGGTATAATTTCCAACAGCGAATTTATACTTTTGTATATTTTTGTAGACAATGTAAATAAAGGTTTAACCAAAGGTATAGGAAAATATATTTTTATAGCTGTAGCATTTTATGAATTGGTGGCATTTTTTACTGTAGTAATTTTCGGTGCTTATGGAAAAAACATATTGTTTCCACTGTATTCTCTATCAGGTATGGCAAGACTTTCTATTTTGGACAGAACAGAATCTGTTCATGCGATTATTTGGATATTTGTAGCTTTTGTAAGAATTTCTCTTTTTATTATTGGAGGGGGAAAAATACTTTCAAATATATTAAAAATCAGTTTTTGCAAATGTGTGCTTATAACTTCAGTAATATCTTTGATAATATCACTTTCAGTTACAAAATCTTTTAGAATTCTCCATGAAATAAGAGTTTTTATGTATACAGGTGTTTTATTTATGGTATTTGCAGTAATTATACCCACAGTTATTTCTAT
>JAHHUB010000009.1 GCA_020024175.1 Oscillospiraceae bacterium
ATTTACGGGTCTGTTGATTCTGCCTGCAATTTTAACTAACAAAAAACGGTTTTTTATCCTTGTACCTATAGGAGAAATAACTCTTTATCTGGTATTTATAGCAAAGATTTTTTCAAATCAATTTATATCCCCCTTTGAAATGTACAAATACTTTTTTTCAGGGGTAAGGCTTATACATATTCCTGTTGTAATTGTTCCTTTGCTGATTATTTCAATCATAGTGGCAAATATAGGAGCTAACTTTGTACATAGAGTTTACAGCAATTTTACCAATGAAAAAAAGCGGGATCTTTATCATCTTTACACCAAATTGGATAGAATTTCATCTCAGGAAAATTCTTTGACAGAAGTAAAAGGTACAATATTCGACATCATGGACGAAGCTGAAATAAGTGGCTATCCATATTTTTCGGCATTAGATGAAAAATTGGAAAATTTGCAAATTGTAAATAATCATGATATGTCCGATCCCTTTGAACAGATTTTTGAAGATGAAACAGAAGAAAATGACTCTGATTTGGAATATTCTGAGGAAAATGATGAAAATACCGATGAAATTAATGACGAGGACACTGAAGAAAAAACTCAGCAAAAACCTGAAGCTCAGCCCGCTTAAATCATAAAAATTAAGCAGTATCCAAAACAGATACTGCTTTTATTTTACTTATTTTCAGATGATGAACTTTCAGAGGATTGGGAAGAACTTGAATTTTCGGAACTTTCTGTGCCGGATGTATTTTCTCCGCTCTCATTTACCGCATCTGATGAGCTTCCGTTTTGGCTCTCAGAGGAACTACTTTCAGAAGAAGTTGAAGATTCACTTTCTGCTGAACTGCTTTCACTTTCAGAAGAAGATGTAGATTCACTTTCTGCTGAGGAAGATTCACTGCTATCAGTATTGGTGTTGCTGCTTTCTGTGCCTGTGTCGGTTTGAGAGTTTTGCTCTGTTTGGGTTTCTCCCATATCAGCACCTGCGGGATTTTCTTTCATTTCATTGTTTGACATATTCATATCCAGACCCATATTTCCTACATCTGCTATGTCAGGTTCTTTAGCGGGTTTTTGAGCTATGTATACACATATTCCCGAAATAAAAACTGTACAAACCACAGCTCCTGCTATAATCAGTCGTTTTTTAAGATCAAACAGGGTTTCTTTGTCAGGGTCAGGATAGATAATACCTGCTATAATTCTTCCGATTATTTTACCTATTATCCAGCCTATAAGAACTACGCCCAAAAGCATTATAATAGTAGCAAGCCATGGTGGAAGTGTGCTCAAAAACCCTACTTCCTGTACTCCTGCATCCATTCCCATATCTGCTCCACCCATAGGACCTCCACCCATAGGGCCTCCCATAATTGCTCCACCTAAAATCATATACATCATATATTACCTCTCATTCTCCTTATTATATTAATAAAGTGGTAAAATTTTCGCTGTTTATTGCAACATACTTATTTTATAATAAAAAACTTTAAAAAGCAAATAATATTTTAGGTTTAAATTGTGAATAAATCTTTACCGAGATTTGTGTTTTATGTATATTGATACTGCAGTTTTGTGCATTATAACAACGATTTTTCTTTTGTTTTATATGGAAATTTTTATTATTTTTTGATAGAATAAAAACATAAACAGTTTTAAAAAGGAGATTTTACTATGAAATACGATTTTGACACACCTGTTAACAGATATAATACAGCTTCCATTAAATTTGATAAAACCAATGTGCTTTTTCCTGAATACAAAAAAGATTTTATACCGCTTTTTGTAGCTGATATGGATTTTCGCACAGCACAGCCAATAATAGATACCATGCACAATGTAGCTGATTTCGGTATGTGGGGTTATACTTCCAATGAGGCAGAGCCTGAATACAACAAAGCAGTTATAAACTGGTTTAAAAAACACCATGATTGTGAGATAAAACCGGAAGAAATTATGTTTTCCAACGGCACTATTGAAGCTTTACGCACCATTATAAACACATTTTCCAATATAGGAGATGGAGTTATTATCTGCCGCCCTGTTTACGGACATTTTAATCAGTGTATTGAAGATGAATGTTATCGCAAAGTTGTAGATGCTCATCTTATTCTCAATGAAGAAAAACACACTTGGGAAATGAACTTTGATGAAATTGAAAAGAAATGTGCCAACCCACAAAACAGAATAATGATTATATCCAATCCTCATAACCCTGTAGGCAGAGTTTGGTCTAAAGAAGAACTTTCAAAAGTAGCCGAAATTTGCCATAAATACAATGTACTGCTGGTTTCCGATGAAGTACATTGCGACATAGTCAGAAAAGGTCAAAAGCACAATACTATATATAATTCCACTGATTTAAGAGAAAATATAATTATGCTGACAGCTATCAATAAAACCTTTAATATGGCGGGTTTAAGCTGTTCTAATGTGATAATTAAGGATAAATTCCTTCGTGAGAGATTTATCTGTGCTTTTGGTGAACACAACCCCTCACCTTTTGCGGTTTATGGTTTAATTGCAGCTTACAATGATGGTGATGAATGGCTTTCTCAGGCTATTGAATATATTGATGGCAACATAAATTGGCTCATAAGTTTTCTCAAAGACAATATGCCAAAAGTTAAAACCATTTATCCAGAAGGTACTTACTGTTTGTGGCTTGATTTTTCTGATTATGGACTGTCAGGAGATGAAATTCACAACATAATCTACAACAAAGCCAAAGTTCTTCTTCAAGATGGATTTGTCCATGATCCTGTTTACGGTGAATACTGCCAAAGAGTATGTGTTCCCTGTGCAAGATGTGTTCTGAAAGAGGCTTTTGAGAGAATTAAAACTGAATTTGATAAGATAAATTAGGTGTAAAAATGTTAAAAGAAATCACTAATACCACTGAAAAACAAATTATTGCAAGAGATATATTATATAAATTACCTCAGTGGTTCGGTATTCCCGAAAGTACAGAAGAATATATAAATGAAAGTAAAAATATGCCTTTCTTTGCCTATTTTGATGATGAAAAGGCTGTCGGCTTTATTTCTTTGAAAGAAACAAGTCCCTATACCTGTGAAATTTTTGTAACCGGTATACTGGCAGCCTACCATAGAAAAGGAATCGGCACTCAGCTTTGGAAATATTTCTGTAATTATGCCAAAAATAACGGATATGAATATGTACAAGTAAAAACCGTAAAAAAAGGTTGTTATCCACAATATAATATCAGCAACAGATTTTATGAAAGTTTGGGATTTAGGGAAATGGAATGTTTTCCTGAACTTTGGGATAAAAATAACCCTTGCCAGATTTATATTAAAAAAATTTAAAGCTAAGGAGTGGTAACAATATGTTTGAAGCTTTATCCAAAATTTTTAACAACAAAGAAAAATCAGTTCGTAATTATAAATTGGACAGAGTACATATTTCAAATATTAATAATGGATGTGTTTCTGTGAGCATTGATATTTATCAGGACCGTTATATGGCAGACACAGATATATGGGATTTATTTCAAATTGATATATTATGTGAACTTATGAAAAATTATTATTTGGTGGTATGTCAAAATCTTAAATTTTACAGTTATCCTCCACACAATTTAAAATTTTTCGGAGAATTCTTTGAAGAAAACAGCGAAGATTTAGTATGGGAAAATGGTACTTTAAGACTGATTGCATTTAACACATCTGATATTTCCTTTCAGGATCTGAAAACAGAAATAATTAACTGCAATAAATACAATGAATATCTCCCTATAAATGATGATTTTCCCGGATATGTAGCTGAACTTCTTCCCATTGGCGACAATTTGGGCCTTAATATCCATGCAAACAACAAAATTATTTCCAATAATATGCTCACTGATATGATTGGTAAAATCCTGAAAAAATATAATTTAAAAGCTGTTTCTCCTGAATTGGAATATGATTCTGATGAGGATTTTAAAAATTATATAAAGAATTTGGATTAAGATTATGAAGAAGAGTAAAAAACTCTTAACTATTTTTACAATCGTTTTAGTTTTAGTAATCTGGTATTTTGTATTTTCTGCCTATTTCACCATTAATAAATCCACAGATTCAATAGTTATGTTGTCAAATCACCTCATAAAAATAGGAGAATCTATTGAAGATACTCTGCTTTATCCTATGGAAAATTCCAAAGAAACAACTATAAACGGAGAAAAAGCTGAAATATTTGAATTGCATTTTAAAAATAATCATGAAACCATGTCAGAAAGATTGATATGCTATTATGCTGTTACTAAAAAAGAAAATATTTATCGACATGACCCATCTATGGAAGATAATGAATGGGCACAACAATAAAGAAGGTGTAATATGGAGAAAGCGTTTTGAAATAAATTTGATGAACTTGTAGAAAAACCGTATTATGTAATTGATTTTTTACCAAAACAAGTTCATGAAAACAGCGATGGACAGTATTTTTCGGTAGAAGAATATTATCTAAAATCTCCGCAAATCGAAAAAATTTACGAAAAATTTACAAATATACTTCTAAAACTAAACTGTTATTATGATTTTACAGTATATTCTGCTTCAAATGACAAAATATTAGAAAATCCCTCACCTAAAAATTTAGTTGAGGAAATAACTCAATGTACCACTGCTGAATATAAAAGTAGAAGTTATATTGATATAATCATTGAAAATGAAAACACTTTGATCATCTTAAATACAGATAATCTTTACTTAACTATTTATAATCCAAGTAAGGATATTATCGAATTAGTAAAAGTTCTGTCAAATGCAGAAGGAGTTTTCTGCTGGCAACCCCCAGTATAAGTAAAAAATAACTCCCATAAAATTTAATTTATTTTATGAGAGTTATTTTTTTTATTTTGTTATATATAATTTAATGGTATGAGAAAACAATAAACAAATACCCTTGGCGGATAATCCGTCAAGGGTATTTAAAACTGAAATATATCTATTAACCGAGGTAACCTGCTTCAGCCAAAATTTCTTTGGATTTTTCAAGGTTTGCTTCGGAAACAAGCACAACAGGACCTGTACAGCCCATACCGCTTTCAGCATAAATTTTGTTTTTCCACAATGCTGTAACTGCATCGTCAAGGTCCATAATTTCAATACCGGCAATAGCACCTGTAACAACTTCCTTTGGAGGAGCTACTACTTCTTCTTCAGAAGCAGCAGGTTTATTATTAGCAGCTTTACGTGCAGACAGAATTTCTTTGAGTCCAGCAGCATTAGCTTTTTCAAATTCCTTCTTAGCAATATCAAATACTTTGCCTTTAACAAGTTCAGCAGCATATTCGATAGCTCTGCCAATGATAGGAGCACCGGAAGCACGGGAAACGATCATAACAAGTTGGTTATAATCTTGTCCAATGCCAGGACCATATCCGTAGCCTGTAGCTTCAAATCCACCACCTGTTGTGAAAGAAGAAAGCATTTTTGTTACAATATTACCTGTAAGGGAATCACAAACCATAATATCAGGTGTGCCTTGCAATACATCATTACCACGCATTACACTTCCGCCATCTGCACGGTTAGATGTAGCCCAGTTAATTTCGTAACCACCTTTAGCAAGTTCCTTAATAGCTGTTTCGGTTTGTCTTGCACCATCAACATTAAGAATACCAACTGTTGGGTGAGCATTTCCGCAAGCTTTAGCTGCGATAATACCGTAAATTGTGTTGAGAATCATACCTTCAATTCTGTCTGTTGAAGATGTTCCTGTTGTAGTAGCCAAGAACATTTCCTTGCCCTTTGCAGGAGTTACAACACGTCCAACTGTAGAAACACCGATTGGGAATGGGAAATGCATTGTAACAGCACCGTCGATTTCGCCGTTTTTGAGCATTTCTTCCATAACCTTATGGCCTTCTTCATCATCCTTAACTTTAACTGTTGTAACCATTGGATGTTCAACAGAACCGATAAGAACAACATCAACGCCATGTTTAGCAGCCATAATGGCACCTTCAAGAGCGTTTTCTTCACCATGTTCACTGCCCATTGCTGTAATAGCAATTCTAGGCTTCTTTCCTACGGAACCTGTTTCCAGACCGTCTGCCAATTCAAGGAAAGTATTGGCAATTATTTTTTCTATTTTACTCATTTCACTAATCCTCCTGTGAGAGAAGACTGTTTGCAAAATCACGGAGAGAACTGCTGATAAGTGAGCGAACTGTTTCTTCACTTACAGAAGATTCTTCTTCAGCGCCTGTGTTAGCATGGATAACGAATGATACACCGTCAAAGAGGTTTGTCATACGTCCGAGGAACAATGATCCCTTACCTATAATCATAGCATTTTTAATCTTGCCAGACATCAAATCTTCGCAAGCAAAACCAATGTATGGAACACCGGAAGGAATATGACCCTGTGTAGGAGCCCAACCAACCAAACCGTGTTTAGCAGGGAAATCTTTAAGATCAGCTTTATCCAATTCGCCGCTCTTAACAGCCAATGCACCGATCATCTTGTAGTTAGCAAGTGGAACGTCACCAGCACCAGCAGGTTTTGTGATATCAGGGTTCTGCATTTCAGGAGAGTAACGGTCAATGTCAGTAATCTTCATGCCATTTCTTTGAAGTGGTTCTTGTACCAAAGATGTGATAACATTTTGAGGAGCGGAACCTGTACCAACTGTATGACGACCCAAAATAGAGAGGTCAATTTCAGGGTTAACACCATCATTCTTTGTGATAATTACAGCGAAACCGCCGAGCATATCTTCGAGAATAGGCATACCCTTCTTGAGGTGGTCTTTACCGTTCATACCAAGTTTAGCTGTACATCCACCACTTGTTACTGCTACACAGTTGTAAGCACCGGAAGATACCAATGAAGCAGCTGCAATAATTGTATGAGCAGGAGCTGCACAGAATCCACGCATATCAGCACCGGAAGCGTTTTCAAGACCTGCAATTTCAGCAGCAGCCTTAGCAAAGTTACATCCACCACGTTGGTTCATATCGCCTGCAGCTTCTTCGCAGCAGTCCAATACATATTCAACATCGCTCTTTTGGATGCCTGCATTCTTAACTGCATGGAGCAAAGCCAAAACGCTGGAAGCTTTAGCAACAATGTTTTCAAGCATAACATGTGCAGAAAGGTTAACATCGATATCATGAGCACGTTTAATGCAGCCAACGAGTTTTTCTTTAACATACAAAGGTTCAGCATGTTCATTGTTTACAGCAGCTTCGATTTCAGCGTATTCAACACCATCATTTACTCTTGCAACAATATCTTCTGAAATGATTTCGTTAGCAGCAAAAGATGCCTTATTAGCAGCAACAAATTCTTTGTCCAACTTAACAAGGTCAAATACATCACAAGTCTGCATCAAAATGTAGAATTCTTCTTCAGGCATAATCTGACCGAATTTACCGTAACGCTTAGCATCAGGAGCTGTCTTGTCGTACCAAGGAGCTTCAATATTAGCAAGTTCATCAGGAGTTATGTTGCCAATGTATGTCTGGTTAGGATAGTAAGAAACAACTGTGTCAAAATTTCTCAAGTTGTTTGGTACTGCCTTGAGATATTCGGATTCTGGATTTACGATTTTTTCGGTAGTTTGAGTTGTACCGTTTTGCATTACCATATCAGGTGTATGCACCAAAATATAGCCTGTACCTTTGATAACACTGTTCATAGGTTACGACCGTCCTTATCTATAAAATTATCTGAAAATCAGATTTAATAAATTAATTTATGGTTATTATAAAGAGAGGAGCCAAGCAGACATAGTATCCACCAGGCTCCGCCCCATATATCCAGTTATTTAAAACTAGAATTTGCAGTATTGGTCACGGATGCCCTTCATTTCGGAAGTAATTTCGTCAATGTCAAGAACCATTTCCATCATACTAACTTGTTCGTCATAAACAGCTGAATCATATTCAGCCTTAACGATTTCTTCACAAACGTGATATGTTTGAAGTCCTAACTGAACTCCTGTCAATGGGCCAGCGAAAGTTGGGTCTCCGGCAGTAACAGTTTCAGCAGCCAAACCAGATGCTTCTGCTTCAGCAGCTCCCAAAAGAACAACGATGTTTTCTGGGCCGTATTGTTCGGAAAGTTCCTTAACTCTCTTTTGGTTTTCGAGGTCCATTGCACCAGCAGCAGTTCAGACAAAACATTCAGTTGCTTCGAAAACAACTTCAGCACCTGCAGATGTTGCACAAGCAGCAATAGCTGGGCCTGGAACGCCGTCTCTGTCGCCAATAATGATAACTTTCTTATCCTTTAAAATTGCCATTTCAATATATCCTCCTTTCTCAAAAGGTTATATAAGAAACCCCAGAGGGTAACTTAACAATGTCAATACTACTTATTGTAGTACTTTTCAATCATAGCCTTGATGTTTTCAGGAGTTGCATCTTCCTTAACACATTCTTCAACCTTAGCGCCGTTTTGATAAATAGCGATA
Organism: Oscillospiraceae bacterium; assembly: GCA_020024175.1. GTDB lineage: Bacteria > Bacillota > Clostridia > Oscillospirales > Ruminococcaceae > JAHHUA01. The sequence continues at coordinate 8,420 of JAHHUB010000009.1, forward strand.
ACAGGAAGACCAAGGATCTTTTGGCCGATAGCCAATCTGCGAGCCTTTGTTGTGTTCAAAGAAGTGAACTTGATTTTGTCGCCGTATGTTTCAGCATATTCGTGAATTGTTGGCATCAAAGCAGCACATGGAACACATCCATCGCCGAAGAAGTCAACAAGAATTGTACCTTCTGCTTCCAAAACTTCAGATTGGAAGTTGTCTTTTGTCAATTCAACCATTTCAATAATCTCCTTTTCAGAATTTTATTTTAATTACTTGAGTTCGCTGAGATAATGTTCAACAGAATGAACAGCATTAGCACCATCAGCAGCAGCTGTAACAACCTGACGGAAGCTCTTCTTTCTAACGTCACCTGCAGCATATACTCCAGGAATGCTTGTAGCCATTGTATCGGAATCAGCTAAAATGTAGCCGTTTTCCATATCAAGTTGACCTTCAAAAAGTTCGGAACGTGGGTTAAAACCGATGAATACAAATACACCAAACATACCATCATCAGGATCTGCTTCGATATGTGTGATTTCACCTGTTTTAGTGTTCTTAACTTCCATGCTGGTGAGAATATCATCACCATTGAATTTAAGAATCTGAGAGTTCCACATGAATTCCATTTTTTCGTTAGCAAATGCTTTTTCCTGCAAGCTCTTAGCTGCACGAAGTTCATCTCTACGGTGGATAACTGTTACTTTACGAGCAAACTTTGTGAGGTAGAGAGCTTCCTGAATAGCAGAGTCTCCGCCACCTACAACGTATACTTCAAAATCTTCAAAGAAGTTAGCATCGCAAGTTGCACAGTAAGAAACGCCTTTACCTGTAAGTTTGCCTTCATTTTCAGCGCCGCATGGCTTTGGAAATGCACCTGTACAAACGATAACAGATTTAGCAAGGTATTCTCCGTTTACACAAGTAATCTTCTTAGGATTGCTCTTGAGGTCAACGGATTTAATTGTATCCTTTACTCTTTCAGCGCCAAATCTTTCAACTTGAGCTGACATACGACCAATGAGAACAGGTCCTGGTTCAGCGTTAGGAGAACCTGGGTAGTTTTCGATGTCGTCTGTAATAGCAATTTGTCCGCCATCTTGTCCTTTTTCAATGAGGAGTGTAGAAAGGCGAGCACGTCCTGCGTACAAAGCTGCAGAAAGTCCTGCAGGGCCTGCACCAAGGATAACTACGTCATATACTTTAGACATATTAGTGTACCTCTTTATCTAAAAATATTATAAATCAATTAAACGGGGACTGCGGAAACAATCCCCGCTCAATATTAAATCAAAAACTAATTAGTCTTCGAAAATTGTCTGATCTTCAACTTCTGTTGTGAGAGCATGGAATGCTTTCTTGAGAAGGCTTCTTCTGATTGCCCTTTCTTCTTCAAGATCCCAGTTAGGATCGCCCAATGGGTGAGGAATAGCAACAGCAGGAACGATTCTGTTAGCACCAACTGTCATAGAAATTGGTGTTACTGTACAAATGTGAACTACTGGGAAACCAGCTTTTTCAATTGCTTTTACCATTGTTGCACCGCAACGTGTACAAGTTCCTCAGGTAGATGTGAGGATAACACCGTCAACGCCTGCAGCTTTAAGGTCTTCAGCAATAGCTTCACCGAATTTCTTAGCAGAAGCAACAGCTGTACCGTTACCAACTGTGGAGTAGTAGTATTCATGAAGAGCACCTACTGTTCCATCAGCAACGAATTCACGCATTACATCCAAAGGAATAACTCTGTCAGCGTCAGCGTTAGCGTATACAGGGTCGTAACCGCCGTGAGCTGTTTCGGAGTTTTCAGGAGTAAAGTCGTTAATGCCTTCAATGCAGTATTTACCGAAGTGAGAAGCATTGGAGCTTTCGATGTGGTCTGGGTTGCCCTTAGCAACAATACCACCGGATGTTACAAATGCGATCTTAGCCTTAGAGAGATCCTTAATAGCAGCATGAGGAGCTACTCTGTCGAAAGAAGGCATTGGGTATTCTGTTTCGAATGGCTTGTCAGCGAGTTTAGCGAGGAGCATATCAACAGCTCTTGCAGAACCACGTTTAACATCAAAGAAGTTCTTACGGATTCCGTTAGGCATGTAGTTATCTTCGCAGGAAGCACCGATAGCTTCACCCTTAGCAAGTTTGAGAGCCAAAGGAGCCATCTTGGATACAGCATCCTTCATACCAGCTGCGCTGTTCTTTGTTGGGCAAATGTAAACTTTGCTCTTGAACATATCAGCACCTGGGTTTTCAATGTACATACCTGTGAGTACAGGAATGTTAAGTTCGTTCTTAACAGCTTCTGCGATTGTACCGCAAGCTACACCGTAACGACCAGCGTTGAATGCAGGACCTGCAATGAACATATCAGGTTTTTCTTCCTTGATCATTTCAATAATTTCTTTTTGAGCTTTTTCGAGGTTTTCGTTGAAGTAAGAGTCACCGCAAATAATTGTAGCAACGATTTCAGCTTCACCCTTGAAAGCTTCTTCCAATGCCATACCAGGTCCAACTTTACCTGCTACTTTTTCAGCAGGAATGTGAGCCATTTCTTCTCCGCCCTTTTGAGCAAAGAATTGGTTGATATAGTGTACTATTCTAATCTTAGACATAACTAAACACAACTCCTTTCTAGCGTGCACTCAGGCAGTTAAAGCCAAGTTCATTTGTTGCACCGGTAATAACTTGAAGTTCAGCTGTGATTGTGCCATCAGCTGCGAGAGAACCAGCATGTCCGCCGGCAATCTTGTCAACATAGTCAAGTGTACCGATAACCTTATCCATCTTAGGCAATGTGATAACTTCATTTGCGTTACCGCCTGTAACAACTGCTGTTGCCAATGGGTCAGCGTCAGCGAGAGACTGGCTCTTACCATCTTGTCCAGCATATTCATCTGTGATGATAGTTGTCTTAATGCCCTTCTTTTCAATCTTAACACAGTTCATGATAAGGTCTGTATCTGGGTTACCGAAACCTTCCTGAGATACGATAACACCGTCAACACCCAAAAGTTCTGCCAATTTAGCAGCCCAGTCAGAAGAACGTTGTTTATCAGCAAGGTAAACGTTTTCATTTGTAATGATAACACCAACAAAGTTAAGTGTCTTTCCGTGTTGTTCAAAGAGGTCTGCAACAACAGGGTTGTTTTGGTGGTGGTAAGTTGTGTTCTTATCGCATGCGGATACACAGTTACCGGAAACGATAGCACAGTCCATAGTTTCTGTTGGGAAAATCATGGAAGACAAGGAACGCTTAGCGTCTACACCGTAAACATATGTATCGTGGAGCAATCCCTGGCTTTGAAGCATTTGAACATAAGCAACTCTTGGGAGGTTAGGATACATTTCAATACCTTCCTTAACGTTAGGTGTTTCAAATACCTTAACTTCATCAGGAGTAAGTTCCTTAGCAAGTTCACCAAGTTTAGCTGCAACCTTAAATCCAGCCATACGAACTGCGTGTTCATATTCGTGTTGTTTAAGTCCATCAACTGGTTCAATAACCATAACGAAGTTGTTGAGCTTGGAGAAAGGTGTGTATTTAGCACCAGGACCTGTCATATCAATGATACCTTCCTGGAAACCAACAATCTTACCAGCTGTAACTACTGCACATCCGCGAAGTACGTGTGTACGGCCGCTACCAACTGTTTCTGGTTTGCAAAGCATTCCTGGGAATACTCCGCCGGGGCCTTCAACTTTAACGCGTGGTTCAATTACGTCCTTAACAGGAGTAATTCTTACGCTTTCTCCGGGTCTGGCAATATCGAATGAAACGTTTTTAATTGTTTCATCCTCCATAACGATTGCCTTGATTTCTTCTTGATTTACATAGAGAACTCCGTCTCTAACTTCAGATTTGTCTGCGAATTGAACATCTTTAATGTTCACATAGCCGAGTTCAAGTCTTTTCAAGGTATTTCCCTCCTAATAAATATTTCAGTTTTTATTGAATTGCAGAATATACTGCATTTCTGATAATAATAGCGTCCACTGTTTGGAAGTCGTAAAGCACTTCATCCACCCAAACAATGTCTTTTTGGACAAATTTATCGAAAGTAACAATGCTGTTTTCGATAATTTCAAGAGACTCCATGTCCATTTTTTTACCCTGATGCTTTGTAACTATAACGGAACGGTAGGGAGTTTCATTTGGTTTGACGCTCCCTGCAAGCGGGTGTGTAAGAAGTTTTGTTCCCTTGTGAACCATATCTCTCACAACAACAAGAATTTCCCTATAGCTGCAATCAATATATTCAACGTCTATAACATTTTCAAGCCATTCTTTTACCAATGGGTTATTTGTAATTACCTTCATTTTTCCGCCTGTTTCAACCTTTCGTGTTTATATATTGCAATGTGCATGGAATTTTATGTTAAAAAAAGACCATGTATTTCAATTTATAAACAAAATACACAGTCGTCTACTCTGTTTACATACCTGAGAGATTCCGGATTTATACCCGTTGCACCTATGGCGTCTAGTAAATAGACTCTACAGAGTGTAGTCTGCAACCAGTCCTTTTGCCTGAAAGTTTCACACCGATCCTGACTAATAAAATCATTGCTTGCCTCTTCGGCGGCTAAACGCTCTCTCCTGATTGTTTCAACCTACATAATTATTAACCTTTACGCTAATAGACTACCACATATATTCAACTTTGTCAATAATAAAACGAGAATTTGTCAGATATTATAAAAAATTAGGTTTCATAAAATATTTTGCCTGTAATATTTTGTGTATTTTAGCTTTAAAGTCATTTTATCAGCGTTTTTATTGTATAATAAATTCTTTATTAAACAATGGAAATTTTATGTAGAGAAAATGAATATTTAATATTTAAACAAATTAACTGCTATATAGATAAAATAAATTAACTTCACTATATATATTATAAAATAATCTTGCAAAACGTGTTTTTTTTTGATATTCTTAATTATATATGAATTTATACAAATGAAAGGTGTGACTGTTTTGTCCAATTCAAAGGAAAAAAAACTTACTCAAATGACTTCTGCAGGAGGCTGAGGAGCTAAACTGGGACCGGGTGTCCTTTCAGAAATCCTTTCGGCTTTGCCTAATACATATAACGAAAACCTTATTGTGGGTTTTGATACCAGCGATGATGCTGCTGTTTATAAAATAAACGACAACACAGCTATTATTCAAACTGTTGACTTCTTCCCTCCTATTGTTGATGACCCCTATACATTCGGACAAATTGCGGCTGCCAATGCTATCAGTGATGTTTATGCTATGGGCGGAACCCCGACCATTGCCATGAATATAATTTGCATACCAAACTGTCTTTCTCTTGATACTATTAAAGAGATACTGCGCGGCGGATATGAAAAAGCTGCCGAAGCTGGCATTACAATAGTAGGCGGACACAGTATTCAGGATCCGGAACCTAAATATGGTCTTTGTGTAACAGGATTTGTTCACCCAAACCATGTACTGCCAAATTCCGGATGCAAATCCGGAGAAGTTCTTGTTTTAACAAAGCCCATTGGCACAGGTGTGCTTTCCACTGCTTATACTATGAATATGCTTTCAGAAAGCGGTTACAAAACCATGGTTCACTATATGTCAATGCTTAATAAATACGCCTGTGAAAAGCTTACCCCATTTAACCCATCCGCCTGCACTGATGTAACAGGATTCGGGCTTTTGGGACATTTGACAGAAATGGCTGAAGGCAGCAAAGTTTCTGTAAATCTGTACAGCGACAAAGTTCCGTTTATAGAAGGTGTAAAAGAATTTGCCGAGCAGGATATATTCCCTGCAGGTGCTTATAAAAACCTGACTTATGTAAAAGGTAAATTTGAGGCTGACAATATTTCCGAAACTATGATTGATTTACTCTGTGACCCACAAACTTCCGGAGGACTTTTGGCTTCTATGCCCCTTGATAAAGCAGAAGAATTTATCAAGGTATATCCTGATGGGGTTATAATTGGTGATGTGTCAGAAAAGAGAGAAAAATCCATATATATTAAATAGGAGGCACTTTTATGCAGGATAAAAAAGCTTTGCTTCGTTCTATTCCAAAAATGGACGAGCTTTTAAAAAATGATATATTCACACAACTAAATGAAGAATATGGCAGCAACAGAGTTCTGGAAACCAGCAGAAATGTTTTGGAAGAGCTCCGCAAAAGCATTTTAGCTGATGAAATCACTGATTTTACCTCAGAAACCATTGCAGATAGTATTAAATCTGCATTGGCAAACTCCGATAAAATAAATCTGAGAAAAGTTATAAATGCTACAGGCATTGTTCTTCACACCAATTTGGGCAGAGCTGTAATTGGTGAAAAAGTGGCAAAAAATGTTTTTAACACAGTATGCGGATATTCTAATCTTGAATATAACTGTGAAAAAGGTGAAAGAGGCAGTCGTCATAACCATGCAAAAAAACTTTTGACCAAACTTTGCGGGCAAGAGGACGCTATGGTGGTAAACAACAATGCAGCAGCTATTATGCTTGCTTTGGGAGCTATGGCTAAAAATAAAGAAGTTGTAGTTTCACGTGGAGAATTGGTTGAAATAGGCGGCTCTTTCCGTGTACCTGAAATTATGGAACTGAGTGGAAACATTCTTAAAGAAGTAGGAACTACCAACAAAACCCACCCTGAAGATTATGAAAATGCAATAAACGAAAACACAGGTGCATTGCTTAAAGTTCACACCAGCAACTTTAAAATTATGGGCTTTACCGAGAATGTAGATCTTACCAAACTTTGTGAAATCGGAAAGAAACATGACCTTCCAGTTATTTACGACCTTGGGGGCGGTGCACTGTTTAACCTGGAACAATTCGGAATACATGATGAACCCAATATTACTGACATATTAAAATCAGGAGTGGATATTCTCACCTTCTCCGGAGATAAGCTTTTGGGCGGTCCTCAGGCAGGAATTATTGTGGGCAAGAAAAAGTACATAGATTTAATGAAGAAGCATCCCCTGGCAAGAGCTGTTCGTGTGGATAAATTTACCCTAGCCACTCTCTGTGAAACTTTAAAATGTTATCTTGACCCCGAAATTGCCATGAGAGATATTCCTACAATTTCCATGCTGGCTCAAACCCTGGATGATTTAACTGTAAAATGTCAAAAGCTTATTTCAGTTATAGGCAGTGATATAGAATGTGTCATCGCCCATGACTTCGGTCAAGTGGGCGGCGGATCAGTCCCCACTCAGATGATTGAAAGCGTTGTCTGCAAAATAACAGATAAAAGAGTTTCCGCAGACAAATTGGAAAAATACCTAAGAGCTTATGAAACCCCTATTGTGGCTCGCATTGCCAAAGACAATGTTATGCTGGATGTAAGAACCATAAGTGAAAGTGAATTTCCCATTATAGCTGATGCTTTACAGTCAGCATTTAAAAAACAGGAGAGATAAAATAAATGAATTACAGTATTATTGGTACTGCCGGCCATGTTGACCACGGAAAAACCTGTCTTATCAAAGCTTTGACAGGAATAGAAACCGACAGACTGGGCGAAGAAAAAAAACGTGGTATCACTATTGATTTAGGTTTTGCCCACATAAAATTTTCCGATGGTTCACAAGCCAGTATTATTGATGTTCCGGGTCATGAAAAATTTATAAAAAATATGCTGGCAGGTGCCTCAGGCATTGACTTGGTGCTTATGGTTATTGCCGCTGACGAAGGCATTATGCCTCAAACCAAAGAACATATTGACATTTTGACTTTGCTTGGCATAAAAAAAGGCATTGTAGTGCTCACTAAATCCGATATGGTAGATGAGGACTGGCTTTTGTTTATGGAGGAGGAAATAAAGGAAAAACTCCAGCACAGTTTTCTTAAAGACGCTCCCATTGTTCCTGTATCCGCTCAAACAGGTCAGGGTATAGAAAATCTGCGGGATATGATTTATAAAATGCTCCAACAGCAGGACAGCGACAGAAACAACAAAAGATTCCGTATTCCCATTGACAGAATTTTCTCCGTGGAAGGGTTCGGAGCTGTTATCACAGGTACAATGATAGAGGGAAAAGTCAGTGTAGGGGACAATCTTATGATTTACCCATCCATGCTGGAAACCAAAGCAAGAAATATTCAGGTTCACTCCCAGGATGTACAGACTGCTTATTCAGGTCAAAGAACTGCAGTAAATTTAGCAGGCATTAAAAAATCCGATATTAAACGCGGTGATATTTTAGCACCTAAAGACAGTGTGGCTGTTACAGATTTTATAGATGTAAAAATCAATATGCTGGCTGATACCAACAGAATTATCAAAAATAACAGTGATGTACATTTTCATCATGGCAGCGGTGAAATGGTTGCCAAAGTAGTGCTGTTCGGCAAAGATAAATTATCAAAAGGTGAAAGCGGATATGCTCAGTTAAGATGCACAGAAAATTTTGCAGCAAAAGCAGGAGATCCTTTTGTACTAAGATTTATCTCCCCACTCGAAACCATTGCTGGAGGAGTTATATTAAACACTATGCCAGCCAAACGCAAAAGAGCTGATGAAAACGCTCTTAAAATCATTGAAACATTTGAAAAAGGCAATAACTCCGAAAAAGTAAGTGCTGCTGTCAGCGACTGCGGCTCACTGCCTGTAAGCATAAATGATATTTCAATACGAGTAAACATTTCACCGGATGAAGTTAAAACAATTTGTGACAAGCTTGACCATAAAAAAGAAATCACAGAAGTTGCAGAAGGACTTTATATTCACAAAAATGAAATTGAACGCATTAAAAAAGCTGCTGAAAGTCTTCTTTCAGTTTACCATAGGGAAAATCCTCTTAAAGCTGGCATAAAGCGTGAAGAACTTCGTACAAAACTTCGTCCCAATATGGAAATGACCCATATAGACAGAATTTTTAATCAGCTTATTAACCAGAAATTCATCAAGGAAGATAAGGGAATTATATCTCTTTATGCTTTTGAAGTTGTTGTAAATGAGGACAGCCAAAAAATTCACAATGAAATTATCAAGGCATTTGATGACGGAAAATTTTCTCCCCCTTCTCCTGATGAAATAGCTGCAAAATATCCAAAACTCAAAAATATAAATCAAATTTTCTCCAAAATGATAACTGATGGAGATTTAGTCAGACTTTCAGAAAAAATCTTCATGTCCAAAGCCTCTTATAACGAAGCATTGGAAAAGATAAAAGCTTTGGAAAGCGAAAAAGGTGAAATTATTCTAGCAGATGTAAGAGATGTGCTTAACACCTCAAGAAAATATGCACTGGGACTTTTGGAATACTGGGATAACAAGAAAATCACAAAGAAAAACGGCGATATAAGACATTTTTCAAAATAATTAAATTCAGTATTGACAACATAGGCAAAATATGTTACAATATTTGAGTACTTGGGAGCGGATAAGTGCTGGTGTGCTTCACGGTCTTCAAAACCGCTGTTAGGGGTTTAAAGCTTCTTAGATGGGTTCAATTCCCATACGTTCCCGCCAAATTTATATTTATAAAAAAGCGTTGCTTATATGCAGCGCTTTTTTGTCATATTACATATTATTTAAAAAGTAATTTTTATAAATTTATGATTGATTAACAGAAGTTTTTAGTGTATAATATGTATAATATTTTGTGAAAAGAGGTAATATTATGGCTATTAATATGCTTAAAGACCGAAAACTGGAAGATTTGACCGCAAAGGGTTTTTCAGTTGTGGTTTTTACAATGGACGGCTGAGGTGCCTGTGTTGATCTTTCTAAAGTTTTAGAAATAATTAATTATGAAATGCCCTTTGTTAATATAATCAAAGTTCACAACAAGGAAAACAGAGATTATTTTAATCTTCATAATGTTCACGCCTGCCCCACTATTTTCTTTTATAAAAACGGCGAAAAAGTTGGCGAACATCTAGGTTCCATGCCTGTATCTGATTTTGACAAATACTTTGAAAAATACCTTTACTAAATAGGAGTGAAGTTATGATTAAATACATATATGTACCCACAATGGAAAGCCTTTTAGAAGGCATAAGAAATATTAAAATAAAACTTCCAGACAGAGTAAAAACACTGGCAGAAGAAAAGAAGATTTATGAAGTAAAAGGTGCCTCCTATTATGAAGGCGATACTGCAGAAGTAAATGATATTCTCACTGTTAAAGCCGATGACAGCCAATATGAAATCTGTCTTGGAAAAAACTTTTTTGATGAAACTGTGGAAAAAGCCTTAGTTGGAATGAAAATAAATGAAACTAAAACTGTAAAAACCGCTGAAAAAGAAATTTCCGTAACAGTTTTAAATATTAAAAAGAAAAAATACAACACAATAACTTTAGAACAGGTAAAAGAAAATCTTCCCCAAACTAATTCCCTGGAAGAATTTGATAACTATCTCTATGATAATGTTGTAAACAATCTGATAGAGGAAAGTGTTTACTATAAAATTGCCACCCCGGTAATTAATAAAATTAAAGTTGTATCTAAAATAGAATTTGAAAACAGTGATGTTGACAAGGATTTTATAAACTATGCAGTAAGATACCGTATTGCCGATGAGGAAATTAAAAACGAATACCTTACATCTTTGGTTTGTCTTAAAATTGCTGAAAATAACAGCAAAAAATACAATGAAGAAAACTACAATATCTTTATTAAAAACAGAGCAGCAGCCAAAGGTGTTGATGCTGAAAAATTAAAAGAAGCTATCCCCTACAGCATATACAAATACGCAGTATCCAAAAATGAATTTATTGATTCAGTTATTGAATATTCCAAAAACAACATGGTTACAAAAGAATAAAAATACAAACAGCCCGAATTTTACAACGGGCTGTTTTTTACTATAGTTATTACAAAAAAGTTATTGCATAAT
>JAHHUB010000090.1 GCA_020024175.1 Oscillospiraceae bacterium
GTACAAAGGATCTTACCAATGAAACAGTTGTAATAAGAGAATTTTTCCCTAGATCCATCTGTACCAGAAATAAAGATGAAAATAAAATATATCCTAACATGGGAAGTGAAATTCAATATAAAACTATTATGGGCGATATAGAAGCCCTTTGGAAACAACTTAAAAAAATACCTGAAACATCTGTTTTACCCAATATTTACTATATATCTGAAATGAACAATACGGTATATGCTGTATGTGAAATGAAAGATTACAACAATGTACATGATTATTTGGAAAAAAATCCGCCGTTTATATGGGCAACTATCAAACCTCATTTTATTAAATTGTGCAATGCAGTAAATACACTTCACAATTTGGATATTATTCACAGAGGAATAAGTGATAAAACTGTACTTATTGACAATAATAATGATCTCATTCTTACTTCTTTTTCCACTGACTCCAACAGAAGTACAGGCACTGAACTTTCTCCGACACTGTTTGAAGGCTTTTCTGCACCTGAGCAGTATGACACAAAAATATGGCAATCATGTTCCACAGATATATACTCTTTAGCTTGCCTTTTGTATAAACTTCTGACCGGAAAATGCCCCCAAAAAAATGAAAACGGCAAAACAGAAGATGCTGTTTTTGTAAATCCCAAAATACCTGAACATGTTTCCGATGCAATCAGTGCCTGTATGGTGGCAGATACTAAATTCCGTACCCAATATGTAGATGATTTTATTGCAATGCTTTTAGAGGACACATCTTCAAATACAACTGTGTTTGAAGCTCCAAAATTAAATAATCCTGATTCTGATATGAAAATTTTTGGGACTTCAAAACTGACTGAGGAAATAAAACCGGTTACACAGAACACCATTATTTTAAGCGATTTAAATACAATAAGTCAAAAAAAGAAAAACAACATTTATACAAATATATTCTATGTGGTTTCTGCTTTTCTGATTGCGTTTTTCCTTTTTGCTCCGCCCATACAGCATAAGTCAAATCATGATGAAATTGCTGAAAGTTCTTCTGAACCTGAAGAAGTTTATGAACTTGTCCCTTTTGAAAAATACAAAATAGAAAATTTTGTGGGACAAGATGCCAAAGAAATTATGGAAAATGAAAAAAACCTAAAAAATTATAAATTTTATATAGAAGAAGACTACAGTGACACCTATAAAAAAGGACAAATTATGGCACAAACTCCCAGAGCAGGATTATCTGCTATCAACAGGGTAAATATGATTATCACCATAAGCAAAGGGACAAGAACCATTGTTATGCCTGATATAAACGGTAAACAGGTGGATGAAGTTACTGAGATTTTGAAAAAATACGGTTTGAATTTTAAAATAATTGAAATATACAACGACAATTTTAAACCTGGTACTGTGATAAATTCAAATATTGATGCAGGTTCTGCCGTGGATATATTTAACGATACCATTATGATATATGTGAGCAAGTCAAGTGAAAATTAATCTTAACAGAGGGGATATAATAAATGAACTTAAGTGATTATATTAAAATGGCAAACAGTGCAGACAGAAAAGCTATGGAAACTGCTGAATACAAATGGTCGAAAGTTGCAAAACCATTAAACAGTTTGGGAATTTTGGAGAAAGCCGTAATAAAAATTGCCGGCATACAGGGAAACCCCAACATAGACATCTCCAAAAAAGCTGTAGTAATTATGTGTGGTGATAATGGTGTTGTAGAAGAGGGGGTTACACAATCCCCCAATGAAGTAACTGCCATAGTAACGGAAAACTTTGCCAAAGGTCAAACATCAGTTTGCCATATGGCTCAAGTTGCAGGTGCTGATATTTTCCCATATGATTTGGGTGTCGCAAGAGATTTGACTGAAAAAGGTGTAATTAACAAAAAAATAGCCTATGGCACAAATAATATGACAAAAACCGCCGCTATGACAAGACAACAAGCAGAAAAAGCAGTTTTAACAGGCATTGAAGCCGTTAAAAATCTGAAAGATAAAGGATACAACCTTATAGCCACAGGTGAAATGGGTATAGGAAACACCACAACCAGCAGTGCAATCGCCGCTGTTTTGTTAAATATAGATGCAGAAGATGTAACGGGCAGAGGAGCCGGACTTTCCTCAGAAGGCCTTGTAAGAAAAATAAATGCAATTAAAAAAGCCATTGAAATAAATAAACCTGACTCCAATGACGGTATGGATGTGCTTTCAAAATTAGGTGGATATGATATAGCAGGAATGACAGGAGTTTTTATAGGTGGTGCTGTTTACAGAATACCCATATTAGTTGACGGAATTATTTCTTCTGTAGCAGCCCTGACTGCCTATAACATTGAGCCTAAGACAAAAGACTTTATGCTGGCTTCACATATTTCAAAAGAACCTGCGGGAAAAATGATTATGGAAAAACTGCAATTAAGTCCCTTTATGGACTGTGGAATGTGTTTGGGAGAGGGAACCGGAGCTGTAGCAATTATGCCGATTTTGGATATGGCTGCCAAGGTTTACTCTGAAATGAGCACTTTTGAAGAAATAAAAGTAGAACAATATCAGCCTTTAAAGTAGGTGAGGTAAATGAAAGTATTGATTATAGGTTCCACTGCCAGCGGGAAAAGCGAATTTGCCGAAAAAACAGCCTGTAACCTCTGTAAAGGTAAAAAGCTTTACATAGCTACAATGCTGCCTTTTGATGAGGAATGTAACAAGAAAATAGCAAAACATCGCAATATGCGTGCAAAAAAGAATTTTGATACTGCCGAAAGTCCTGTTGACTTAAATTTACTGCAATCAAACATTAACACAACTGCTATGTTGGAATGTATGTCAAATTTGCTGGCAAATGAAATGTATAGAAGTGATAAAAAAATAACTGATGTGTATTCCCATATTATGGAGGGAATAAATCATACCTCTCAAATGTTTGAAAACTTTATTGTTGTTAGCAACAATGTTTTTGAAAGTGTAAAAACCTATGATGACTTTACCGAGGAATTTATTCATAATTTCGGAAAAATAAATTCTAAAATAGCAAAAGATTTTGATGTGGTTGTGGAAGTTGTTTGTGGTATTCCGATTTTTCATAAAGGCAGGGAATTGATAAATGATTAAAATTTTTGAACCTTTAATAATAGCATTTTCCATGTATTCCAAAATACCTGTCCCCACAATAAACTGGAATGAAAACAATATGAAATATGTAATGTGTTACTTCCCTTTGGTGGGTATTCCCATAGGTTTACTGGAAATTCTATGGTATTTTGTAAACAGCATATTTGGATTTGGTGTGATATTCAATGCTGCCATTGCTACTGCAATTCCTGTTTTTATAACAGGTGGCATACATTTGGACGGTTTTTGCGACACCATTGACGGATTAAGCTCCCATCAAACCCCCGAAAAAAAACTTGAAATACTAAAAGACCCCAATTCAGGTGCTTTTGCTGTAATTGGCTGTGTATTATATATTCTCATTAATTTTGCACTATGGAGCGAAATACATTTAAGTTTAAAAGCTGTTTCTATAATTGCTTTATTTTACATTATATCAAGAAGTGCCAGCGGACTTAGTGTAGTAACTTTTCAGTTAGCTAAAAATACAGGTTTAGCAGCAGCTTTTTCTGATTCTGCCAAAAAAGAAAATGTAAAAATCACTATGTTTATCTATATAACAATATTGACACTTACCACTTTATTTATAGAATACCGTTATGGAGTTTTCTGTATTTTAGGTGTGGCACTGGTATTTGTTTATTATAAATATATGAGCAAAAAAGAATTTGGAGGCATAACAGGGGACTTAGCTGGTTTTTTCCTGCAAATGGCTGAATTGTTTGTACTTGTGGGAATATTAATCTCTCAAAATATTTTTGGAGTATTGTAAGGTGATAAAAATGAAAGTACTTATTATAGGTGGACGAGATCAAAACAAACTGGAGCTTGCTAAGGATTTTTTTGGTTTTGAGGAATTTTTCAACGGGAAAACCGATGATTTTTCCCAATTACCTGACAGCAAGATAATATATGGACTTAACCATCTTATCAAAAGAATGATTGAAAGCGGATTAAATGATGAACAAATAAAAGAAAATATTCTTAAAAATGATTATGACATTGTAATCAGTGATGAAATAGGCTGTGCTGTGGTGGAAATTGAAAAAACATCCCGTCGTACAGTGGAACTTACAGGCAGAATTACCTGTTTAATGGCTCAAAACTCCGAAAATGTCATAAGATTTATTTGTGGAATACCACAAATTATAAAAGGTGATTTGAATTGGAAATAATATTTATTCGGCATGGTAAAACTGCAGGAAATGAGAAAAAAGTTTACTTGGGGCTTACTGATGAATCTTTATCAGAAAAAGGTAAAGAAATTATCAGAAATAATGTTGCAAGAAATATTTATCCGGACTGTGAGTTTGTTTATACAAGCCCTTTGAAACGCTGTATTGAAAGCAAAAATATTATATATCCCCATAAAAAACATATGATTATAGAAGATTTAAAAGAATGTGATTTTGGAGAATATGAGTATTTGACTTATGAAGATTTAAAAGATTTTCCTCAATATCAAAATTGGATTGATAGCAATGGTATGGCTGCTTTTCCAAAAGGGGAAAGTGGAAGTGATTTTAGAAAACGTTCTGTAAATGGATTTACTCAGGTTTTAATTCATGCTCAAAAAAATAAATATAATAAAATTGCTGTTGTATGCCATGGTGGCACAATTATGTCAGTTTTAGAAAAATTTGAAGAAAGTCAAAAAAACTTTTATGATTGGCAAATAAAAAATGGAGAAGGCTTTTTAACTGAACTGAAGCCAAAACAAAATAATGGCTTTAAACTAAAAGCAATCTCAAAAATAATATAATGTGAGGCAATAATATGAATTTTATATACGCTGTAATTGTGGGATTTATTTTAGATTTAATTTTAGGTGATCCGCAATATGCCTTTCACCCAATTCGTTTTATTGGAAAACTAATAGAATGGTCCGAAAAAATCACCAGAAAACTTTTTAAAAAAACAGAAAAGGGACAAATTTGGGCTGGAGCATTAACAGTTGTTATTGTAACTTCCATAACATTTTCTGTTGTATTTGCCTTTATCTATTTTTCCTATAAATTAAATATATTTTTTGGTTTTGCTGTTGAAAGTGTAGTCTGCTATTTTGCACTTGCCACAAAATCTCTTAAAACCGAAAGCATGAAAGTTTATTATCCACTGGAAAAAGGGGATACAGAAGCTGCTCGACAGGCAGTTTCAATGATTGTTGGGAGAGATACAGCAAATCTAACTGACAGTGAAATAGCAAAAGCCGCTGTGGAAACTGTGGCTGAAAACACTTCCGATGGTGTCATTGCACCACTTTTTTATCTATGTATAGGAGGTGCTCCTTTGGGATTTTTATATAAAGCTTTTAACACTATGGACTCCATGATTGCCTACAAAAATGAAAAATATCTCTATTTTGGCAGAGTTGCTGCCATCTGTGATGACATTGTAAACTACATACCGGCCAGATTGTCTGCAATATTAATGATAACGGCCTCTTTTATAATGAGATTGGATACTAAAAATGCAATAAAAATTTTTAAACGGGACAGATACAACCATGCAAGTCCCAACAGTGCTCAAACTGAATCGGTATGTGCAGGAGCATTAAATATTCAGCTTGCAGGAGATGCCTATTATTTCGGTGTTCTTCACAGAAAAAAAACAATAGGGGATAAAAACAGAGAAATTTCTTTCCAAGACATAAAAACTGTAAATAATTTAATGTATATCACCGCAGTTATTGGACTTATTATTTTTTCGGCACTGAATTTACTTATATTTTAAGGAGAAATTATGAAATCAATCACACATGGTGGAGATATATACTCCTATGAGAATAAATTTGATAAAATCATAGATTTTTCTTCCAATATAAACCCTTTGGGTATTCCTGAAAGTGTAAAATCAGCATTACATAATGCTGTGGAAAAAAGTATCTGTTATCCTGACCCACTTTGCCGCAAATTAAATTTTAAGTTAAGTGAACATTATAATTTACCAGGTGAATATTTCGCCATTGGCAATGGAGCTGCTGATATTATTTTTAAAATCGCACAGGTTATAAAACCGAAAAATGCTTTGCTTTTAGCACCTACATTCAGTGAATATTCTCTTTCCTTAAAAACCGTAAATTGCAATATACAATATTATAAATTAACTGAAGAATCGGATTTTCAAATTCAAAAGGATTACTTAAATTTTTTGACACCTGAAACAGATATAGTTTATATCTGCAATCCCAATAATCCCACAGGCAATTTGACAGAAAAAGATTTTTTAATTGAAATTATAAGAAAATGCCGAGAAAATAAAATTTTTGCCGTGTTGGATGAATGTTTCAATGAATTTGTGGAAAACAGTGAAAACTATTCTCTCATAAGAGAAATTCAAAACTTTGACAATCTTATTATATTAAACGCATTTACCAAAATGTATGCTATACCGGGAGTTCGGCTGGGTTACTGTATCTCTTCAAATACAGAACTTATTTCTAAAATAGATGAATGGGGGCAAGCCTGGTCCGTTTCCATATTTGCACAGGAAGCAGGACTGGCAGCACTTAGCGAAAATAATTTTGTAAATGATACAGTTCAATATATCTCTGCACAGCGAAAATATTTAAAAGAAGAACTTATAAAACTGGGGTTTACTGTGTATAATTCCAAGGCAAACTATATCTTTTTCAAAAATAATAGGGATATTGACATTGAAAACAAACTCAAAGAACAGGGAATATTAATACGAAGCTGTAAAAATTATCCGACTTTAAATGATAAATTTTTTAGAATTGCTGTTAAATCTCGAGATGACAACATATTTTTAATAGATATGCTTAAAAATATTTTAAAATAAACAGAGGTAATTATGTCAAACTTTATGATTATTATTGATGGTATGTATGACAGCAAAAAAAATAATAAAATCATTTTTGATATGATTAACCGCACTGTTTTTTCTTC
>JAHHUB010000091.1 GCA_020024175.1 Oscillospiraceae bacterium
GGTTATGATATTGTAAATTTCTGCAGAAATTTTGTCATTATTAATAATATCATAAATCTCTTTCTGACTTGGTGTATAATTCTGTTTTTCTTTATTTGAGGAGGAATTTACAAAACCTAAGGAAGATTTTTCTTCATTTAGGGAGCTGTTTTCCGAATTATTCTTTTGACAGCTTGCAGTTACAAGCATTATACACAGACAAATTACAGTTATAACAAATTTTCTCATAGTAAACCTCTTTATTTACAAATTTTCTTCATCTCTATTTATAAAATCAATATTTAATATTTCATTTACAGGTATTTTTAAACCATTATCCATAAGAACAAAACTCTCATATTCGTAAATTCTTTTTATGACACCTGATACAGAAATATAAACCCCACCTTCTTTTTTTTCATCAGGTTTAAAATATGTGATTGAAACAGATTGATTACAACCTGATTTATCAATAGCCATAACAAGTTTTTCATTTATCATCAATTTTTGGGAATCGTCTAAATCTATTCTTTTGTCTGTAAGTCTGGCGGTTTCCTTTACCTGCTCATTATATCCTGTCAATGCTGCAAAGGGTGCAAACTGAGCAGCTCTATCTTTCATTGACATATGTGGGTGAGTTTTAGACTTGTGATGGGGGAGATTTATTATGTCCTCATAGGATTTTTCAGAATATATTTTTTTCATATTATTGCTCCTTTGCTAAGCTTTATGACCACCAATTTGCTGATTTCTGTCTTTTGCAGTAGCACCGTCTTCAAAATTCATACCTTTAAGTATGGAGTTTTTTCCAAATTTCTTTTTTATGGAAATCATGGCTTTTTGCAAATCTTTTTCTTTTTTAAGTTCCTCGTTTTCTTTCCTTTTTTCTTCTTCCAAAGCCTTATAATCAGTAAAAAAATTAAGCTGTCTGTCAGAAAAATCTTCTTTAACATCGCTTTCTGGAATAACATGATTAGCACTCATATTAAGTCTGCGGACAAGCAAGTTTTTATCGGCTATTTTTTCAAAAAGTTCCGAAACTGCCTCCGTCATCAGCCTGGAAGAAGAAGTATGCCTGCCTAAATTAGCTGTACCATGGGCATTTTTGGGAATTTTTCTGCCATATTGGTCTGTGGAAATTTCACCATGATAATTTTCTCTTCTATGGTAATCAGTGAGATTTTCAATGTCATATCCTACAGTTAATACAATTTGATCTGTAACTAAATCCTTGTCTACCAAATCCAAAGCCAGCATATCAGTCATCTCACAAACCACATTTTTGGATTTTTCAAAGGTATATGGTTCTTTCAAAACCTGACCCGAACAAATACTGTTTGTACTTGGTTTATAGGATTTTATATCAGATATAAGACAGGGTTCAAAACCCCATGCATGATCTATTAAAAGTTCCGCATTTACTCCGAAAATTTTATACAGCAAATCCTCATTATAATAGTCATCATCTCTGCCGAGAGAACATCTTGCCACATCACCCATAGTAAAAAGTCCTTGTTCTTCCAGTCTTTTAGCATAACCTTTTCCCACACGCCAAAAATCTGTCAAAGGACGGTGATTCCAAAGCTGTCTGCGATAGCTTATTTCATCTAGTACAGCAATTCTGGCACCATTTTTGTCTGGAGGAATATGTTTAGCCACTATATCCATAGCAATTTTACAAAGATATAAGTTTGTGCCTATTCCCACAGTGGCAGTAATTCCTGTGGTATCCAGTACATCTTTTATGATTTTCCTCGCTAGTTCCTCAGGTGAAAGTTCGTATGTGCCCAGATATTCTGTAACATCCATAAAGACCTCATCAATGGAATAAACATGGATATCCTCAGGGGAAATATATTTTAAATATATATTGTATATTTTTGTGCTGTATTTCATATAGTATGCCATTCTTGGAGGGGCAGCAATGTAGTCAAGTGCTAATTCGGGGGAGTTTTGCACTGCTGTATTATTGTATGAGGAACCTGTAAATTCACGGTTTGGAGCTTTGCGTTTTCTTTCTGAATTTACTTCATTTACTTTTTGCACTACTTCAAAAAGTCGTGGTCTGCCCGAAATTCCGTAGGATTTTAAAGAAGGGGAAACCGCAAGGCAAATGGTTTTTTCCGTTCTTGACGCATCAGCCACTACTAAATTTGTAGTCATAGGGTCAAGTCCTCTTTCCATACATTCCACCGAAGCGTAAAAGGATTTTAAATCTATGGCTATATATGTTCTGTTTTTCATTTTTACTCCTTTTTCGCCAATTTAAAATATAGGCAAGTATTTTTTATATTATATCATTTTGTTGCTGAAAAATCAACAAATTTATATAATAGTGCACTATTTGTACTTTACTCACATAAAAAAATTGTATATATAGTGTAAAATATACAATTTAATGTAAAAATTTTGATTAATAATATTGACTTAACTATTATTTTGTGATAACATTAAGACGCATTTTTAAGCATTGAACATTGAAAAATAAGTTGATGGTATTTTGTATAATATGAAATTTAAAAGGGAATTCAGTAAAATCTGAAACAGCTTTCACTACCGTAATTGACATGGCTATATGCCGCAAAATCCAACAGCCATTGGTTTTTCACAAACTGAGAAGGTGGAATTTTGTATTTTTTCCAAAGAAACAAATGTGTCATAAGTCGGGAGACCTGCCATATAACTTCGACAATTATCTTATTAGGAAAAGTAGTATAAATTGTCATGCCGAATTAAATTTACAAAAATATAATTTTACACTATAATTTAACGCGTCTGCTTTTTCTAAGGTTAAAGCAGACGCTTTTATTTTACGCAAAAAGGGGATTTAAAATAAATGGGACTTGTACATATATATTGCGGAGAAGGAAAGGGAAAAACCACAGCATCCGTTGGACTTGCGGTAAGAGCAGCCGGAAGCGGAATGAAAGTAGTTTTCACACAGTTTTTTAAAACAGGTATTTCCTCGGAAATAAAATCTATGGAAAATATTAACAATATAACCTGTGTTGTTATGGAAGGCTCTTTTGGAAGAATTGCCAGAATGACAGAAGAACAAAAAAACATGGCTAAAACAGCATTTACCGAACATTTTGATAAAGTAGCAGCTATGGCAAAGGATTATGACATGGTTGTTTTTGATGAACTGAATTCCGCTGTTAATCATGGTATGGTTGATTTGGAAAAAGTAATATGCTTTATAAAATCAAACAGAGAAAACAAAGAAATTATATTGACAGGAAGAAATCCTAAACCTGAATTAACAGAATTGGCAGATTATGTTTCTGAAATAAAAAAAATTAAACACCCTTTTGACAATGGTATAAAAGCCAGAAAGGGAATAGAATTTTAGATTAAATCACTGTGAGGATAAATAAATGAATCAAAACATTTTAACTCAAAAGAAAAATCAGCAGAAAATCAGAATAGGGAGAACCACTACACTTTTTATATTTGCAGTAATTTCTCTTGTGGCTGTTTTTATGATAAGTATTTCTGTAGGCTCAGTAAAAATACCTCTAAATCAAGTTGTGGAATCATTTATTTCTCCTGAAACCATAGACCCCATGATGGCAAAAATTATTAAAACTATTCGTCTCCCCAGAACTTTGGCTACAATAGCAGGTGGTGCCTGTCTTGCTACAGCGGGTGTTCTTTTACAGATTTTTTTCAATAACCCCATTGTAGAACCGTATATTCTTGGGGTTTCATCAGGTTCAAGTCTTTTTGTTGGTATTGTTATGCTGGCGGGATTTAAATTTGGTTTTGGCTACATAGGTCCTATGGGAATGTTTATAGGTTCTTTCTGTGGTGCTATCATTGTAATGTCCGTTGTAATTTTTGCAGCTAAAAAAGTTAAAAGTATAAATACACTGCTTATTATAGGTATGATGTTTGGCTATGTATGCAGTGCCGCCACAAGTATTCTCACATCTTTGGCTGATAAAGAACGAATTGTAAATTTTACACTGTGGAATATGGGAAGTTTTGCAGGATTTACTTGGGATGATGTAAAACTTCTTTATGCCATAAGCCTGCCTTTTATTTTATTCGCATTTTTGCTCTCCAAACCTTTAAATACCTTTTTATTAGGTGAAAGATATGCTCAATCCATGGGAATTTCCATTCCGCCTTTCAGAATGCTTTTAGTTTTTATTTCCAGTGTTTTAACTGCTGTAGTTACTGCATTTGCAGGTCCTGTTTCTTTTATCGGTCTTGCGGTTCCTCATATTGTGCGGATAACTTATAAAACATCAAATAACTGGATTATAATACCTGCTTCCTGCTGTTTTGGAGGTATAATGGCGGCTGTATGTGATATGGGTGCCCGTGTGATTTTATCACCTATGGAATTGCCTTTGGGGGCTATGACTTCTATTATCGGGGCACCTTTGCTGGTATTCCTTTTGGTTAGAAAAAATCAAGAATAACATCCGAAAAGAGATAAAATTATGGAAAATACTATCACCACTAAAAATTTAACTGTGGGCTACGGTTCACGAAAAGTTGTAAATAACATAGATATAGAAGGTTTAAAAGGCAAAATAATCTGTCTTTTGGGGCCAAACGGAGTGGGAAAATCCACAATTTTACGCACTCTTTCCGGACTGTTAAGTCCTGTAGAAGGCATTGTGGAAATAGAAGGTGCAGATCTCACTGAGATTAAAAGTGCGGAAATTGCAAAAAAACTTTCTGTGGTTTTGACAGACTCGGTTTCTCCAAGACTTGTAACTGTAAGAGAAATTATTTCTATGGGAAGAACTCCTTACACCAACTTTTTCGGCAAAATCACCGACAAAGACAAAGAGATAATAAACGACGCCATTGACACTGTAGGGGTGGGATATTTGGCTGACAGATTTTTCGGACAGCTAAGCGATGGAGAAAAGCAAAAAGTTATGATAGCCAGAGCCTTGGCACAGCAGCCCAAACTTATAATTTTAGACGAACCAACCAGCCATTTGGATATAAGACACAAAGTGGAAGTTGTACGCATTTTGAGAAATTTAGTAAATGAAAGAAATATAACAGTTATTCTCTCACTTCATGACATTGACCTTGCTATAAAAGGCTGTCAAACTCTGCTTTTAGTCAAGGACGGAAAAATCATTGATCAGGGAATGCCAGAAGATATAATTAAAAACGGAACCATAAGCAAACTTTATGATATAAAAGGTGCTATATACAATGAACTTTTGGGTAGTGTGGAAATAGAAAATTTTAAAAACGGCGAAAAAATATTTATTATATCAGGAAACGGTACAGGAATAAATTCATACCGTGCCATATCCCGAGAAGGCTATGATATAGTTTCAGGGATTTTAAGTGAAAATGACATTGATTATCAGGTTGCCACAGCAATATGTAAAGATGTAATTTCGGAAAAACCTTTTGAAGATATAAAAAAAGAAACAGTAAATAATGCAAAAGAAAAAATTGACAGCTCTGATTTTGTACTGGACAGTGGTTTTCCGATTGGGAAACAGAATATTGACAACTGCGAACTTATTAAATACGCTGTTTTTCAAAACAAAAAAGTTTTTTCGCTGAGAAATGAAAATGATTTGCAAAAATATTTCGGTGAATATAAAAACAAAATCACTGTTTGTCACAGTATGTCTGAATTAATGGAAAAATTTAAAAAGGGAAGGGAGGCATTATGATGCTTGTATATACTCTAAAAAACGGCGATGAACTTTATAAATACCAAAAGTCCCTGGTTCTATGCTTTAAAGGCAAGAGAAAAGTTCTTTCCACAGGTCCTCACAACGGTGGATACAGAGAAAATTTAAAAGCAGTTTTCAACAATGACGGAAAACCTGCTTTAGGTATGGCTTGCACATTAAAAGCTCCTACCTATGAAGAACATATGAAAATTCTCAGCGAAGAACTGGGACTTGAACCTGAAAACACATCAGGAATAAGCACAGCAGCTTTTATGGAAAATGTGGCTGTAAAAGAGGAAAGCTTTGGTGGTGTAACTGTAACTGCTATTGTTACAGGCGGAATTGAAACCAATGGCGGAAGAGTGGGAGATCCAGCTTCATGGGTTGAAGTAGAAGGAAAAGCAGAAGAAGTAAAACATGGTACTATAAATATAATTCTTCATATTGACGGGGATTTGACAGAAGGCACTGTGGCCAGAGCACTTGTTACCTGTACAGAAGCCAAAACCGCCGCAATACAGGAGCTTTTAGCCCCCAGCCGCTATTCAATGGGTATTGCTACCGGTTCCGGAACTGATGGTACTATTATCATATCAGACGGAGATTCAAAATTAAAATACACCAATGCAGGTAAACATTCCAAATTGGGTGAACTAATCGGAAAAGCGGTAAAATCTGCTGTAAAAGAAGCTCTCAACAAACAGTCGGGACTTTGCCCCAAAAGACAGCACAATATAATCCGACGCATGGACAGATTTGGTATTACAGAAGAAAGTCTGTGGAATAGTTATCACAAAAACGGCGGAAAATTAATCAAACCCGTATTTATAGATAAGCTTGAACATCTATCATCCGAAAATGATCTTGTAACCTACACATCTCTATATGCCCATCTTTTGGATCAGTTTATATGGGATTTGCTTTCTGCCAAGGAAGTTTTAAAAGCAGGATATATGCTGTTGGAAACCATGCAAAGCAAAAAATCTTTGGTTTCAGATAAAATTCCTCAAAATAAAGATGAAGTTATTTCTGTTATGATTGAAAATTACCAAAACTTTATAACAGATTTGCTTTTGGAAAAATATTAAATCAGTTATAT
>JAHHUB010000092.1 GCA_020024175.1 Oscillospiraceae bacterium
ATATTCCCCCGAGGATTTATCTGATTTAAGAGCCGGATTTCGTGCCCGCTATATTATTGATGCAGCTAAAAAAGTGGCATCAAAGGAAGTTGACCTGGAAAAAGTTGCACAAATGCCTTTGGACGATGCACGAAAGGAACTTATGAAAATTGTTGGTGTGGGAATAAAAGTAGCTGATTGTGCTTTGCTTTTCGGTTTTGGCAGAATTGACGCTTTCCCTAAAGATGTTTGGATAAAACGAGCCATGGAATATTTATTTCCACAGGGTTTGCCAAAATGTGCTGAACCCTATGGCGGCATAGCTCAGCAGTATATTTTTAATTATGTAAGAGTATGCCCTGACGCACTCCCCCAGGAATATAAAAAATAATATTAATTAATCGGGTTTTCCGATTTTATAAACACGAATTTATCCGAAAGAAGGTAATTTAAATGTTAGTATCAGGCAAACAAATGCTGGAACATGCTCATAAACACGGTTATGCAGTGGGAGCATTCAACATCAATAACATGGAAATTTTGCAGGCTTTGGTAGCTGCAGCCGAAGAAGAGCGCTCTCCTGTTCTGCTTCAGGTTTCAGAAGGTGCAATCAAATATGCAGGTATGGACTATTTATCTGCTATGGTTAAAGTAGCTGCTTCCAAAACAGATATTCCGATTTGTCTTCACCTTGACCATGGCACTACATATGAAACAATTATGCAGTGTATGACTCATGGTTGGACTTCTGTCATGTATGATGGTTCCCATCACCCATTGGAAACAAATATTGCTGAAACTGCTCATATAGTAAAAGTTGCTCATGCTTCCGGCATTTCTGTAGAAGCAGAACTGGGAAGACTTTCCGGTACAGAAGATAATATCTCTGTAGCAGAAAAAGACTCAATTTATACAAACCCTCAGGAAGCTGAAAAATTTGTGAGAGAAACAGGCATTGACTCTTTGGCTATAGCTATTGGAACTGCTCATGGTAAATATAAAGGTGAACCCAAGCTTGATTATGAACGCCTTGATACAATTAAAAAAATGCTGAATATGCCAATAGTTCTTCATGGTGCATCAGGTCTTACAGAAGAGCAGCTTAAAAAATGTGTATCTCTTGGTGTAAATAAAATTAACATTGACACAGATTTCAGACAGGCATTTACTGATGGAATTCACTCTGCATTTGACGCTGACCCAGATGTATTTGACCCCAGAAAGATTTTATCCCCTGCAAGAGAAGCTGTAAAACAAGTTGCCATCAAAAAAATCAGAATGTTTGGTAGCAGCGGCATGGCAGATGTAAAATAATCTTTTAAACATACAGTTACAATAAAGATTCAAACTTTACTTTATAAAATAACCCCTTCCGACAAAATAATCGGAAAGGGTTATAATTTTTTATATTAACGATTCCAAAACATAGATGAGATTATTTTCCTTATCCAATATAAAGATAATCTCATCATTATCGTCTTTGCTGTGATACCAATAATAAAGAATTTTGCTGAAATCAGGTCGGTTTTCTTTTGGCACATTAAGTTTATCCAGCCATTCTTGTGCCGCTTTGCTGTAGCTGCCTTTATATATGGTTTCTTTTTCTGTAATAAGCCATACAAACATATTATCTATGTAATCTTCATGCTTGTAAGAAAATACATGATAACGCAGACCATCACCTGGCCAGCCACTGTCAGTATTACTGTAAACTTCTTTGCATACTGCTTTATATGGCAGAGAAATTCCCCAATTTGCCTTTAAAATACTGGAATAGTTATTCCATATATTGTAAAATATCAAAGCTCCCATAGCCAAAACCACAAACACAAAAATTAATACAACAATGACTTTCTTTTTCATTATGAACTTTCCTTCTCAATTAAACACAGCTAACCGATTATATGACTATATACTGAAAAAATTTTATATGTTCAAAATATATTAGTCAAAATTAATTTCACCTGCATAATTTGTGGCAAAAATCTGTCTGATTTCATTTATATCATCAGTTTGACCCAATGCCCACATAAGCTTTGTAACAATAGCTTCGGTAGTCATGTCCTTACCCTCAATAACCCCTGTTTCAAGGAGCTTTTTGCCCACTTCATAAATAGAACAATCCGAGGATTCATAAAGGCATTGACTGCATATAACTACAGCTACACCGTTTTTTATAAGTTTTTCAATAGATGTAAGTAAATCTCTGCGGACAAAGTGCATACCACCTGCTCCGAATGTTTCTATAACAACACCCTTATATCCCAAATGAAGAAGATTATCAAAAATATCGGGATTTGTACCGGGGATAAGCTTCATCAAAAATACATTGTTGCAAAGCTCAGGGCAGAAACTATATTCATATTGAGGCTCATATTTAAAGTTCTTATTAAGTCTTATGCCATTGGCAAAAACTTCGGCTCTGTAAGGTGCATTTATACTTTCAAAAGCATCAAAACTCATTGTGCTGACTTTAACTGCACGACAGCCATTTATAATTTTATTATTAAAAGCTATTGTAACACCCTTTATATTTTTTTCAACTGCATAAAAAGCTAATTCCAAATTGCGGACAGCATCGGAAAAAGCCATACCCATAGGAATTTGTGAACCTGTAAAAACTACAGGCTTATTAAGTCCTTTGAGCATATATGTAATCATGGATGCAGTATAAGCCATAGTGTCCGTTCCATGAGTTACAACTATTCCATCATAATCCTTTAGATTTTTATTAATATTATCTGCAATTATTCTCCAGTCCTCACTTTGAATATTGGAGCTGTCTAAATTTAAAATATCTCTGTATGTAATATCAAAATTTTCCGAAAGTCCGGCAATAGCTTTTAAAATATGGGGAGATGACTTTGTAGGCTCAAGACCGTTTTTTCCCTGTGATGAAGCTATTGTACCGCCTGTTGCCAGCATCAGCACTTTTTTCATTTAATAATACACCTCTTGATTTATATTTTATTACTTTGCTTTTCTGATAATAGATCCGCTGATAATACTGCCCTCATAAGGAATTTTATATTCACTCATTGGATTGCAGGCAGCATCAATGCTTTCGCCCTCAGCATTTAAAATTTCCCTGATTTCAATGGTAACAGGTTTTTTGGAAGGCTCCAAAATTTCTGCTGTGTCACCTACGGAAAATTTATTGCGGCTTATAACTGTCATATATTTTCCATCAGTTTCCTTTGCATTGGCTATAATATCCCATTCTCTTACATAGCCGCCATTTTGGTAGCATTGGTCAGGTCTGCCATAGTAAAATCCTGTTGAATATTCTCTGTGGCTGACTTTTCTGGTTTCTTCTTCTATCCAGTCTTCAAGTTTAAAATTATCAGGATTTTTCATATACATATCAACTGCATTGCGGTATGCATTGGTAACTACACCTACATAATAAGCAGATTTTGCTCTGCCTTCTATTTTAAGTGAGGTAATACCTGCGTCCACCAGTTCATCAATGTGTTCAATCATACACATATCTTTAGCATTTAGGATATATGAACCTTTTTCATCTTCAAAAACAGGATAATACTGTCCCGGTCTCTTTTCTTCCATAAGATGGTATCCCCAGCGACAGGGCTGAGCACATTCACCGCGGTTGGCATCTCTTCCTGTCAGATAATTTGACAAAAGACATCTTCCCGAAAAAGACATACAAATAGCACCATGAACAAAACATTCTATTTCCAAATCCTTAGGAGTTTTTTCCCTTATGGTTTTAATAGCTTCAAGAGAAAGTTCCCTTGCCAAAACCACTCTTTTAGCTCCCAGTTTATAAAGTTCATTGGCTGTTAAATAGTTTACAATACCTGTTTGAGTGGAAATGTGTATATCAATATGAGGTGCTAATCTTTTTACTGCCATTAACACACCTATGTCAGCCACTATAATGGCATCAACTTTTGCCTCTGCAGCTTCACTTATAAACTGTGGAAGAAGATCTATTTCTTCGTTTGTTGGCAAAGTGTTGCAGGTTAAATACACTTTTACACCTTTGGAATGAGCAAATTTTACGGCTTCTGCCAATTCTTCCGCTGTAAAGTTAGCAGGGTTTGCTCTCATTCCCAAAGATTTTCCTCC
Source organism: Oscillospiraceae bacterium (assembly GCA_020024175.1). GTDB lineage: Bacteria > Bacillota > Clostridia > Oscillospirales > Ruminococcaceae > JAHHUA01. Next base: position 4,072 of record JAHHUB010000092.1, read on the forward strand.
TAAATATACAGCATCGGCTCCGTATAATACAGCGGCTTCCAGTCTTTCCCTGTCTCCTACCGGAGCCAGAACTTCAGGTTTTATTATTTCAGACATATTAATCTCCTTTTGAATCTAATTTACTGCATTGATATGCCATGAGTTTTTCCGAGTTTAGATGCAGTATAGTCATTTTGATAATGTTCTTCGGCAGTTTTGGCATAATAATACTTTCCGTTTACATCGGTGAGGAAGAAGTAATAAGGTGTTTCCTCAGGTTCAATAGCTGCCATTATAGCTTCAATACCGGGATTTGCAACAGGTGCTACAGGCAATCCTTCACAAACATAAGTATTATAAGAGTCATAAAGTGCCTGATCCTGTTTGTTTAAGAAAGGTTTAATATCTTTTTCAACATAGAATATGGTTACATCGGACTGAAGTTTCGGAAAAGTTGTTGGAGTATCCAATCTGTTATGGAATACAGAAGATACTTTTCCCATTTCTTCTGTTTCAGATGCTTCTTTTTGTATAATTGATGCCAAAGTTATAATCTGGTCAAGGCTCTTTCCGCTGTTTTTAATTTTTGCATCAATTTCTGGAGTGAGTTTTTTCTGGAAGTTGCTCAAAAACTTTCTGACAACTTGTTCGGGATTCATTCCCACATAAAATTCATAAGTATCGGGGAACATATATCCTTCAAGTCGTCTGAACCTGTGTTCATCCATAGGTATGCGGGAAACAAAATCATAATCATACTGACCGTTTTGTATAGCATCTATAAACTGGTCAAAACCACATACATTATTTTCCTCAAGCTTTCTGCCTATCTCTTTAATTGTCATACCTTCATAGAAAGTAAGTTTTACTGTATCCTTTACCTTATCCCCTGCAGACATAGCCATAATAATCTGGTCATAAGCCATATTGGAATTTAAAATATATGTGCCAGGTTTTAAGGTTTCGTCCATATTTTTAATACCGGCATAAACAGAAAAAGTAAATGGCTGTTCAATGATATTTTTTTCTTTAAGCAAATTTATAACTTGCTTTAAGTTCATATCTTTTTTTACTGTAATTTCAATTTGTTTATCAGGCTTGTCCAAACCAAGCAAATCTCTGGCACTTGTCAAAGCATAAAAAGCTATAAAAAATGACAGTCCCAAAATTACAAACAAAAGCACAAATGCTCTGCCCCAATGATTTCTGTATCTTTTTTTATAAGCAACTGTATCACCTTTTGTAAAATCTTCATTGTTATTAGATGGATGATATTCTTTCACGATAAACCTCCTGTATAAATAAAATTTAGTTAATTTTATCAGTCTGTATATTATAAAACCTTATATAAAACATAATATTACAAAAATATTAATTAATCAATATTTCTCTGAATTTTTGGGATTTTTCTCATAGAACTCTGGCTGACTATGTATGAAACAGGTACATCATATCTGCCATGAAAAATTTTTTTGCTTATATTTTGAGAATATATAAGTCCTATGGTTTTACCTGTAAAACGAGATAAAAATCTGTCATAATATCCTCCACCGTAACCTAGTCTGTACCCTTTGGAATCATACATCAAAGCAGGAATTAAACAAATTGTTTTTTCATCTTCCTTAGCTCTTTTGGTAAGTTCGGTTTTAGGCTCCAAAACACCAAAAGTTCCTTTTTCCAAATCCTCAAAAGATTTTATAGGTATAAACTCCATAAATCTTGTACCCGCTATACATCTTGGAACAGCTACAGTTTTGCCATCAGCTAAAGCTTTTTCTATAATGGATTTGGTGTCAACTTCAATAGGTGTGGATACATAACAAAAAACCGATGAACATTCTTTGTATAATTGAGAGTTTAAAAAAATTTCGGTAATGCTGTCATCTAATCTTTTTTTATAATCGAGTGCCAGATTTCGTCTGAATTTTTTGGTTTTGGTTCTCAGAGCTTTTTTATATTCTCTTATATCCATTTATTCCACCATCAATCCGTCTTTTACTTTTTGTGTTTTTTCCTCACCGATTAATTCTTCTGCAATTTTAAGAGCAAATTCCAAAGCGGCACCTGGACCTTTTCCAGTGATGATATTTCCGTCTGTTTCTACAAGCTTGCCTGTATAAATAACATTATTCCCAAGCTCTGTTTCAAATCCGGGATAGCAGGTAACCGTTTTGTCCTCCAAAAGTCCCATATGGCCTAAAATAGAAGGTGCGGCACAAATTGCAGCTATATATTTATTTGTAACACTGCAATATCCTATATAATCTTTCACATATTTGCTGTTTTCCAGATTAACAGTTCCGGGAAGTCCTCCCGGCAAAACAATAGCCTCTATATTTTCAACATTTACTTCGGTTTCTTCAATATCAGCAATTATTTTAATTCCGTGAGCACCTGTTATTTCTTTTCCGCCCACACCCACAACCATAACACGAAGTCCCGAAGTTCTTCTCAGTATGTCTATTACTGTAACTGCTTCTATTTCCTCAAAACCTTGAGCTAAAAAAATATATATCATAATTCTTCTCTTTCTTTTTCTTATTATTTTGTTTCAAAAAATTTATTTACACAGTTTCTGATTTTGTTTTGTATATTGGAAATTTCCAAAGGTTTGTCCTCTTCAAAACAAGGGATAATCTGCCAGTTTAATGTATCTGCGGCATACATAGC
>JAHHUB010000093.1 GCA_020024175.1 Oscillospiraceae bacterium
AATATTTTTATTTTTTATGTAAATAATATTTTTAAAGTAAAATTTTAAATATTTATTTAACTTATTTTATATATTTATGGGAGGATTTTTATTAATGAAAGCTACTGGTATTGTTCGTCGTATTGATGACTTAGGAAGAGTTGTTATACCTAAGGAAATTCGCCGCACTATGAGAATTCGTGAAGGGGATCCTTTGGAAATTTTCACTGAAATAGATGGTACTGTGATATTTAAGAAATACTCTCCAATGGGAGAACTTGGAACATTTGCATCACAATATGCAGATGTGCTTTATAAAAACTCAGGATTTCCGGTGGTTGTATGTGATAAAGACCATGTTATTACAGTTTCCGGATTTCCCAAAAAAGAGCTTTTGGAAAGACGGGTTTCACAGGGGTTAGAAGAAATTATGGAATCCCGCAAACCCTATGAAAACAAATCCATAGGAAAACTGATTAAGCCTATAGAAGGCTTTGAAAAATATGCTTTAGCTATAGAGCCAATTATTGCATCAGGTGATATTTATGGTTCAATTATATTTTTTCCTGCTGAAAATAATGATGTAATTGTTTCGGAAACAGAAGTAAAACTTCTTTCCACTGCTGCGGAATTTCTGGCAAAACAACTGGAAGAATAAACAGTATAATAGCTTAAAACAAAGTTATATAATAAAAATAACAGACACAATCAAGATAAAAAATCTTAATGGTGTCTGTTTTATTTATATAAATAAAAATGTTCTCACCAAGTCTGATATTAAGCTGTAAGTTTATTTTACCCAATAAATTGCTGTTTTTTTAAGCGTTCTGTCTTTGCTTTCTGTGGTGTATCATCTGTTTCATCATATGCATCATAAGGTGCATTGACATCCACAGGTTTTTGTTTTACCCATGCATTACAGCTGCGGTCCACATGAGAAAAAATCCTGTCAAATTCATCTGACCAACCAGTATGTCCTGTAATTACAAGAGGTCTTAAATTTCTGCTCAGCATCTTATTTTTAAGAGAAAGTAGGGATTTTCTGGAAAGTTTGTTGTCTTCAGCCAAAACATTTAGGAAACTGTATCCACCATCCGCACCAAACCAAATAGTATCACCGGTAAATAAATAAGTATCATCAATTAAATATACCAAATGTCCCCATGTGTGTCCAGCTACAAGTATAGCTTCAATTTTAATGTCATTAATATAGAAAATATCACCATCTTTTATAAGCTTAATAGGATTATCAATTATGACTTGCGGAAGTTTATAAAATCCATAATATACCTTACGCTTTTTTTCTCCTTTGATATATCTATATTCAATTTCACCCATATAAAGCTGTGCATGATTAAACATTTGATCACTGTCCTGCTCCACAGCTCCTACATGGTCAGTATCCTGATGAGTTATCAAAATATGCTGAATATCCAATGGATTAATCCCCAGCCATTCCATTTTTTCTTTCAGCCTTGGGTAGTTGTATCCTGCATCAATCATAATTGTTGTTCCGTTTTTGGTATAGAAAAAAATATTTGCAACATATTCTCGGATACAGCCTACTTTTTCATCAATAAATCCTGTATTAAGAGGTTTAAAAACTCCTTTACCTTTAAAGAAATTCGCCATATCCTTTTGTTGTTGTTCTGACTCTGCTCTTGACATTATACTTGCTCCTTTCAACAATTTGTTTTTTGTAAAGCAAATTAGCTGCATTTACTATTAATAAATTTATTCTACAAAGGAAATGTAAACTTTTCTATCCTCAAATTTAATAATATATCTGTTAATTTAATTATTTTTTATATTAATTTCTGAAATAAATTATATAAAAACCTTTATAAGCTAAAAATATATGGAAAAATCGAATTATTGACATTGAAAATTTAATATGCTATAATTTCAAAAAAATATAAAGGAGAAATTTAAAAATGAGTGTTGTAAAAGTTGGACGGGTTTCCGGTAACATGATATTAACTGTATTTATTTCATTTATTATAAGTGCTACTATTGCCTTTCCTTTAGGATATTTTGTATTATGGAAACCCACATATCATATTATGATGTCTAATACAGATATAGGTGAAGGCAGTATAGGATCAAAAGCTGCTGAAAACATACCAAAAGTTCAAAGCATTGAGGAAATGAAAAATAATGATAAATTCACGGTTGTATTAAATCAATACCCAATTAATATCACAAAATATTTAGATGGGGTATATTATATAACACTTACACTGCCAAACAAAGAAAATATTGCAGCACTGATAAACAAAAACAATATACAAAAACTTGATGATAATAACATTTGTCTGCCTGTAGGCACTCTGAAAAAATGGAAAAAAACATCCAAGTTCAAAAAAGATTACAAACTAAATATTTATGATGGATATTATTCGGATGATTTGCATTATGTGGATATGATGGGCGATTTTGATAATATCCCCACTGAACTATCTGCTAAATCCTATATATCAAATATTATATTTATTATTTTATATTTTTCCATAGCATATTTAATCCGCAGATATGGTGTAAAAAAAGGTTGGTTCAGACCTGAATTAATAAAAAAGAAATTTGAAGAAACAGAAAAATCCACTATACCTAAAGATGATACAGAACGCTGGATTTTAGGTACATATGCCATGTGGGCAGGTTATATAGGTGATGCAAATTTAATAGGTGGTCTTCCCAAAAATCCTAAAAATCAAAATTTTATGCGCAAAGTTTATGAAAGAGACTGGGGTATAAAAAATACCGAAGAATTTAAAAATATGGCAGCAGAGTTGACAGCTCCGGAAGGATATAACGGTACTGATAAAATATCCCTTGCCTGGGATTGGTGCAGAGCTATGCAAATAATAGGCTGCGGATTTTTCTGTGATTATTTAACCCGTGAAGAAATGCGTACATTATCCTGTGAAATTGGAAGAAAAATTCAGAAAGAATTTTCATCATGGGAGGATTTATGTGAAAATTATATAGATGGTTATACACGCTGGAGAAAAAGCATAGGTGGTGATTATGAAAAATCAAGAGAAGAAAGAGAACAAATATATGAAAGAATAAAAAATAACCCTAACAGTCCTTATAAATTATTTTTTAACATGAATTTAAGTGAAAAAGTTGTTATAAATGAGGTACATTCACCTGAAATACTATAATATATAATCTTCATATAAATTATGTTAATTAAACTTTTTTAAAAATTATTAACATTTATAACACAGTAAACTAATATCAAAACACGCCGCTTACCTGCCACAATATGTGAAGGTCAGCGGCTTTTTTCTGTTTGCATATAATTACATCGTTATTGATAACATTGTTTTTGATGTAAGGACTACACTATGGCTATTACAGATCCATACCCTGGACAATAAAATTATAAAAGCTGCAACAGAAGAATTTTTAGAACATGGGTTTAAAAATGCATCTCTGCTAAAAATAATTAAGGATGTGTTTTTATGCAAAACTCTATAATTTATTAATATTAAAATTAAATAAAAAACCTGAAAATCATAAATTTCTGTGATTTTCAGGTTTTTTTATCTAATATTAAATCTTAAAGACTGAACTCAAAGTATGAATTTGGATCATCAAAATTTTCATTAGGCACCCACAACATAGATTTATTATTAGTATTATATATAACACTATGTACAGTACAACCGTTTTTGTCATCATTATTCCAATCTCTTCTGCCCACAATTCTCAAAATATTCATAGCATCCTTTTCATCCTTAACAATGCCATTTGTCTTGTTAAGTTCCTGATAAATTCTATCATAACGGTCAACTCCCTTTTTATCATCAACCGGAGAATTATCATAATATCCGGGAACTAGAATAAAATTAGTAACAACTTGATATTCAGTTGAGCCTTCCATTTCTTCAATATGGGAATCTTCATCATTATATGTAACAACAAGTTTTCTTTTACTTCCATCATTATCTGTGCTGTCTGTTTCACCAACCCATTCAAGAATTGCACTTTTGCCTGTGGAATCTGTTACCATATAATGATAAGAAGTATTTGCTGAGTCATGCATATCATAAGAAGAAGCAATTTTGACTGCATCTTCAACACTATCAGCATAATCCAAAATCAGTCTTAATAATGTTGTTGATGTAATATCAGGTTTATCAGTATTTTGATTTGTAGGAACAGTTTTTTCTCCCCCCTGATAAGTCATATATATTCCGCAGGCAACTCCTGCATCGTTGATACCGTCCAACGGTGCATAAGTAGATGCAAGGACAGTTATTTTATCCATAATCGACCCTAGATTTTTATTAACATCAATTCCTAAAAACTGAAAATCCACAGTGGATATAGAAGCATGGCGGCCCTTATTTTTTTCTGTGAATACAATGGCTGTATTTGTTTTTGAAAAATCATAATTACGTCCAAAAAGATTTTCATCGTTTTCAGTTTTTGCGGTAAAAGATGAGCAGGCAATTTCAGGGTCACTAATATTAATATCTATAAAACCTTTGGTAATTTTATCTGTGATAAATTTTATAAGTTCGGTATCATTTTTAACACCACCTTGTGCTACAAAATCATCTAGATAAAATCCACCTTTTATATGCATAGTATAAACCGCACCATCCAGGTGTTCATCGTTTCTGTCTTTAAGAAGTTTAATGCTAGCCACTGAAGAAATTTCATTATGCCATACAGCATAAATTGATATAACTCCAATAAACACAATGGATAAAAAAATCAGGGCAATTCTAACAGCTATTTTTTTGACAGATAATTTTGTTTTTCCTTCATTCATAATTTAAAATTCCTTTTCAATATGAGTATTTTAAGCCTTTTAAAAATCTGAAAATAAGAGTTTTTAAAAATTAAGTTATAAGGAGAGGTTTTTAAAAGGCTTATTACAGGTTTTTTAAAAACCTCTGAAATATTATCATATCTTTGTACATATGTCAAGGGGTTTTAAAAAAAATTTCAAATTTATATTGACTTTTCAGCAGTGAAAAAATATAATATAGCCATGGATAATAATATTAAACTTATGATAGCAGAAAATATACGCGGCTTTCGTTTGCCACGATACGACGAGTTACCAAACGTCGGACTTTATTTAGAACAAACAACAAAATATATAAACCAATGTTTTGAACCTCTTGGCTGTATTGAAATTACCAGTTCTATGATACGCAATTATGTAAAACAAGGGCTGGTTTCTAATCCTGTCCAAAAACACTATTATGCCGACCAAATCGGCTATTTGATTTGCATAACAATTTTAAAACAGGTTGCACCTTTGGAGCATATAAACAAGCTGTTTTTCAGACAGAAAACAGTGTACCAAAACCAAGTAGCCTATGATTATTTTTGTATGGAAATAGAAAATGTTTTGTATTATCGTTTTGGACTTAAAAATTCACTGGAAGATGTGGGTACTACTTCCTCTATTGAAAAAGAAATGCTCAGAAGTGCAATTATTGCAGTATCCCATATTATTTATTTTAATGCGTGTTTTAATTACTTACCAAAATAATACAAAAAAACCACCGACATTGTCGGTGGTTTTTTTACATAATAATAGTTGCAATTTATAAAATATAATGGGTTTTAATGTATATTTTTTATTTCTTCCTTTAACTCTTCTTCTATTTCATAAATACTTTTTTCTGATGAATCAGCAATTTTTGCCAAATCATCATATTCAAATTTAGAGCGGGTAACACCATAACCTGAAGAAATTTTTACCTTTACAGCACCATATTTTGTTTGTGTTTCCTTTATCTCTCTTTTAAGCACATAGCGATTTAATTTATTTTCTCTTATGCCTATAGTAGTTGTGTGCTTAAATATAATTTTAATCAAATTCTCTTTGTCTGCTTCCCTGCACATAACACGCATTAATACTCCGGGGCGTGATTTTTTCATTCCTATTGGAATAGTATATACATCCAAAGCCCCTGCTTCAAATAGCTTTCCCATAGCATAACCGATTTTTTCTCCGGTCATGTCATCTGCATTAAAGCTCAGTTCAAAAATTTCTTCACTTCTGTTTTGACTTTCCCCAAAAATTGCTCTTATGCAATTTGCCTGTTCAAAATCTTTTTTACCCATACCATAACCTATTTTTTCAGTTGACATAACGGGCATATCCCCAAATTTAGTAACAAAATGTTTTAATAAAGCTGCTCCTGTAGGTGTACAAAGTTCTCCTTTAATTTTTCCTCCGTAAATCGGCACATCTTTTAAAATATAAGCTGTAGCAGGAGCAGGTACCGGAAGTATTCCATGAGCACAGTGAACATGACCGCTTCCCACATGAACAGGTGTTGCAATTATTTCATCAGGTGCTAGCTTATTAAGTAATAGACAGCATGATACAATATCAGCAACTGCATCCATTGTACCAACTTCGTGAAAATGTATTTCCGTTACAGGCATACCATGTGCTTTGCTTTCAGCCTGTGCAATTAATTCATATACTTCCATAACATCTTTTTTTACTTTTTGGGGAATGTTAAGTGATTCTATAATATGGTTAATGTCATTCAGGCTGCTGTGGTGGTGATGTTCTCCGTGGTCGTGGTGGCAGTCATGGTGATGATGTTCCCCGTGGTCGTGATTGCAGTCATAGTGATGATGTTCCCCGTGGTCGTGGTGACAGTCATGGTGATGATGTTCTCCGTGGTCATGATTGCAGTCATGGTGATGATGTTC
>JAHHUB010000094.1 GCA_020024175.1 Oscillospiraceae bacterium
TTTCATTTCTTTCTGGTCAATTTTTCCGTTTCTGATAACCACAACAGGAGAACCTGATATGATTTTTCTTGCTGTGGTACTTTTCAGTGTAATTACTGACAATAAAACTTCAAAAGATACCAAAGTCAATATGGGCAAAGCTCCCACTAAAAAAGGAATTTTAGGGTCCTGAATAGGGAGAGTTGCTATATTGGAAATTATTATTGTAGTTACAAGTTCAGAAGGCTGAAGTTCACCAAGCTGACGCTTACCCATAATTCTCATTCCAAAAACAATGAGAGCGTATAATACAATCGTTCTTACAACTATGACACTCATTAGCACACCACCAAAGTTAATTTATATAATTTTATTATTAATCTAATTTTATGAAATATACAAAATGAAAGGAAATAAATGATGTTTTTTGATATTATTACTCCTCTGTTTTTTATTATTTTTATATGTGTATTTATATATATATTAGTTGGAAATATCAGACAATGGCATAAAAATAATCAATCTCCCATAGTTGATGCCGATGCTAAAATAGTTACCAAACGCCAGCACAGAACAACTCACCACAATGGAACTGACAATATACCTCATTCATCCACAAGTTATTATGTAACTTTTGAATTTAAAAGCGGAGACAGATTGGAGCTTTGTGTAAAAGGCAGTGAATATGGACTGCTTGCCGAAGGAGATAAGGGTACACTTAAATTTCAGGGAACCCGATATTTGGGATTTGAAAGGAACATAAATGAATAATTTAATGAAAGAATGTCGTCTTTGTCCCAGAAATTGCGGTGCAGACAGAACCAAATCCACAGGTTTCTGCGGAGTGGGTGAAAAAATAAAAGTGGCAAGAGCTATGCTTCATCAATGGGAAGAACCTCCCATAAGCGGTGAAAAAGGTTCGGGAGCCATTTTCTTTTCAGGCTGTAATCTCAAATGCTGTTTTTGTCAAAACAAAACTATTTCCAAAGAGCATTTGGGGAAAGAAATCACAGAAAAAGAACTGGCAGAACTTTTTTTAAAGCTTCAGGATATGGGAGCGGAAAATATAAATTTAGTTACAGCAGGGCATTATGTGCCCCAAGTGATTGAAGCTTTGAAAATTGCAAAGCCAAAGCTTAATATTCCGGTTGTTTATAATACAAGCAGTTATGAAAAATCAGAAACTCTTAAAATGCTGGAGGGGTATGTAGATGTATATTTACCGGATTTAAAATATGTAAGCTCCGAAATGGGACAAAAATACTCCCATGCCCCTGATTATTTCAGTGTTGCATCAAAAGCTGTAAAAGAAATGAAAAGACAAGTGGGAGACAATGTATATGATGACAGAGGAATGCTGAAAAAAGGCATTATTATAAGACATCTTATTATGCCAGGAGGATATAAGGACTCTATTGATGTGCTTAAATATATTTCGGAAAACTATGACACTGAAAAAATCCTTGTCAGCATAATGAGTCAATATACACCCCAGGGAATAAGTGAATATAAGGAACTGAACAGAAAACTTTTCACTATGGAATGTCAAAAAGTTATGGACTGTGCCGACAAATTTAAAATAAACGGTTTTATGCAGGATAAGGAATCGGCAAAATCAGAATTTACACCGGAATTTACTTCAAATAACATATTATTTTAATTAATATCCAGTAATATTATAAAAAAACCCATAAATTTATAAAAAAACTGTAAAAAAATAATAAATTTGTATTTATCCATTTTTTACCATTGAAATTTAGTGATAAATATTGTAAAATATTAATAAAGATGTCGGTTAGGTTTTTAACTTTTTTAACAGAAGGGGAAGCATATGGGGATAGTAAATATTATTAAAAAATCAGGGCGCTGCTGCACTGACATATCCATAAAAACAAGGTACAGGGTTTTTTGCGCCTTTTTGCACCCTCTGATTGAATTTGGAAAATTAAAATAAAATATCTATGTCGAGTTGCGTGATTTTTTACGCAGCTCTTTTTTGTTTAAATTTTTTGGAAACCCATGACATATTAATTATTTAAAAAATAAACCAAAAACGGAGGACTTTGTTATGAAAAAATCTATTGCAATTATTATGGGAAGTGACAGCGATTTGCCTGTTGTAATGCCGGCTGTTGATTTACTTAAAGAACTTGATATTCCTGCTACAGTAAAGGTTATGAGTGCCCACAGAACACCTGCTCAAGCCGCAGAATTTTCTGCAAATGCTAAGAAAAACGGTTACGGAGCTATCATTGCCGCAGCAGGAAAAGCAGCTCACCTTGCTGGAGTATTGGCAGCACATACCACTTTGCCTGTAATCGGAATTCCTGTTAAATCTTCCACTTTGGATGGATTGGACGCTCTCCTTGCTACAGTTCAGATGCCTAAAGGCGTACCAGTTGCCACAGTTGCTATAGACGGAGCTTACAATGCAGCTTTGCTTGCTGTTCAAATGCTGGCAATAACTGATGATGAACTGGCTCAAAAACTTGACAAAATGAAAAAAGATATGGAAGAAAGCGTTTTGGCAAAGGATAAAGCTTTGGAAGAAAAACTCAAATAAGATATAACCGATAAAAACAGAGGGGTGAAATTTATGACTGGTTCAATCCATGAAGAATGCGGAGTATTCGGAATATTTGACACCAATAACGAATATGATGTAACTTCAATTACATATATGGCTCTCTATGCTTTACAGCACAGAGGTCAGGAAAGCTGCGGCATTGCTGTAAATGATGACGGAGTTATTTCCGTTTATAAAGATGTGGGACTTGTACCCGATGTATTTAACAGAAAAGTTTTTGATCAATTAGGCGATGGCAATATCGCTATGGGTCATGTCAGATATGCAAAGAAAGAACAGGCTGACAGAGCTAATGCTCAACCCTTATATGTTCGTCATGTAAAAGGTCCTATGGCAATCGGATATAATGGTGCTTTGACTAACGGTGCAGAACTTCGCCATGAATTGGAGCTTACAGGTGCTATTTTCCATACCACCAACGATGCTGAAGTTATTTCCTATATCATCACCAAGGAAAGACTCACTTCAAAATCAATCGAAGAATCTATGGAAAAAGCTTTGTACAAATTAAAGGGAGCATACTCCATTGTGGCTATGTCCCCCAAAAAACTCATAGCTGCAAGAGATGAAAATGGTTTCAGACCTCTGTGTATAGGAAAGCTTGGAGATGCTTATGTTGTTGCATCTGAAAGCTGTGCATTTGATACCATTGGAGCTAAATTTATAAGAGATGTAAAACCCGGTGAAATTATTGTGATAGACCAAAATGGCATGAGAACCATAGAAACTCACTGCGGAAAGAAAGGTCATATCTGTGTATTTGAATATGTTTATTTTGCAAGACCTGATTCTGTTATTGAAGGTTCCAGCGTTCATGAAGCCAGACTCAGAGCAGGAGCTATACTGGCTAAATCAGCCCCTGTAGACGCAGATGTAGTTATCGGTGTACCTGACTCAGGTTTGGACAGTGCATTAGGTTATTCCAGAGAATCAGGAATTCCTTACGGTGTAGGATTCATCAAAAACAGATATATTGGCAGAACATTTATTCAGCCCACTCAGGCTCAAAGAGCAAATTCGGTAAGAATTAAGCTGAATGTTCTCGGTGCTACAGTAAAGGGCAAGAGGGTAGTGCTTTTGGATGACTCTATTGTAAGAGGAACCACCAGTGCCAATATTATTAAAAATTTAAAAGAAGCAGGAGCTACAGAAGTTCATGTCAGAATTTCATCTCCACCTTTTGTAAGCCCCTGTTTCTTTGGAACAGATGTTGACAGCAAGGAAAACCTAATTGCCTGCCGTATGACAGAAGAAGAAATAAGAAAAGAAATAGGTGCTGACAGTTTGGCATTCCTGTCAATCGAACAAATGAAACAAGTTCCCAATGTACCTGATTTTGATTTCTGTGTGGGCTGTTTTACAGGAAAATATCCTGTTCCAGTTCCGGAATGTCAGGAATGTGATAAATTCAAAAAAAAGATAAGTGAAAATAAATAGATAACCAAAAGAAAGGACATACAGATATGAGCAAGAGTTTCAGCGATAGCTATAAAGCAGCAGGAGTTGATGTAACAGCCGGTTATAAAGCTGTTGAACTTATGAAATCCCATGTTGCAAGAACTGTAACAAAGGGTTGCTTAGACGGCATAGGCGGTTTCGGTGGTGCATTTGAACTGGATATGACAGGTATTAATAAGCCTGTTTTGGTATCAGGTACAGATGGTGTGGGTACAAAACTTAAACTGGCATTTATGCTTGATAAACATGATACAGTTGGTATTGACTGTGTGGCAATGTGTGTAAATGATATTATTTGCTGCGGTGCAAAACCTCTTATTTTCCTTGATTATATTGCTCTTGGAAAGAATGTTCCGGAAAAAGTTGCAGATATTGTTAAAGGTGTAGCAGACGGCTGTGTTGAAACAGGTACAGCTTTGGTAGGCGGCGAAACTGCTGAAATGCCCGGATTTTATCCTATTGATGAATATGATGTAGCTGGTTTCAGTGTAGGTGTTGTGGATAAAGACAAGATAATAAACCCCGAAAATGTAGCAGAAGGAGATGTTATGATTGCACTTCCTTCATCAGGTGTACATTCCAATGGTTTTTCGTTGGTAAGAAAAGTTTTCCACTTGGACAAGCACCCGGAAAATATAAATAGAGAAGTTTTGGGCAGCACATTGGGTGAAGTTTTGCTCACACCTACAAAGCTTTATGTTAAACCTGTTCTTGATCTTATTTCAAAGGTCAATGTAAAGTCCATTGTTCATGTAACTGGCGGTGGATTCTATGAAAATATTCCGCGTGCTCTAAACGACCACACAAAAGCTGTTGTAAACAAAGATAAAGTAAAGGTTCTCCCTATTTTTGAACTTATTCAAAAAGAAGGAAATATCCCTGAAAGAGATATGTTCAACACATTTAATATGGGTGTGGGAATGATTACAATAGTTTCCAAAGATGAAGCTGATAAGGCTTTGTCCGTACTCAAGGATAACGGTGTGGACGCTTATATTATTGGTGAAATCCAAAAAGGCGAAAAGGAAGTAGAAATTATCTAACCTATTTATATTTTGAAAGGTATGAATACAATGAAAAATATAGCAGTTTTGGTTTCAGGTGGCGGCACAAATTTTCAGGCACTTATTGACGCTGAAAAAACCGGCATAATTAAAAGCGGACATATAAAACTCTGTATTTCTTCCAGCAAACTTGCCTATGCTTTGGAAAGAGCTAAAAATAATGGTATTAAATCCGTTGTTATCCGCACAAAGGATTTTTTGAGCCGTGAGGATTTTGACAAAGCCATGATAAAGACTTTGGAAGAAAATGAAATTGATTTAATTGTGTTAGCGGGCTATTTGAATATTCTTTCAAAAGAACTTACTGATAAATACCCAAACAGAATTATCAATATTCACCCATCGCTGATACCATCTTTCTGCGGTGAAGGTTTTTATGGGCTGAAAGTTCATGAAGAAGCCCTTAAATATGGTGTAAAAGTAACAGGTGCCACTGTACATTATGTAAATGATGTGGTGGATGGTGGAAACATTATCATGCAGAAAGCTGTATATGTCAAAGAGGGAGATACTCCCGAAATTCTGCAAAAACGAGTTATGGAAGAAGCAGAATGGAAGATTTTGCCCGAAGCTACGGAAATGGTTTGCAGAAACTTGTAACGAAAGGATTAAAACATATGATTATGCGTAAAATCTCGGAAGAACTTTCCGAAAATACATATCCTGGCAGAGGAATAATCGTTGGAAAAACCACTGACGGTGAAAAAATGATTGTGGCTTATTTCATTATGGGAAGAAGTGTAAACAGCAGAAACAGAGTTTTTGTACAGGAACATGCAGGAATAAGAACAGAAGCTTTTGATCCGGCAAAACTTTCCGACCCATCACTGATTATTTATCATCCTGTAAGAACTTTGGGGCAAACTCTCATTGTTACAAACGGAGACCAAACTGATACAATTTATGAAATGATGGCTATGGGCAAAAGTTTTGAAGATGCTTTGAGAACCAGAACTTTTGAACCTGATGAACCAAACTTCACTCCCAGAATTTCCGCAATAATAAACAACGGAAACTACAGAATGTCAATTTTAAAGAGTGCAGAAGGCAATGGAAATACAGCCAGAAGATACTTCTTTGATTATGAAAATCCTCTTCCGGGACAAGGACATTTTATACACACTTATAAATGTGACGGAAATCCAATCCCATCTTTTGAGGGGGAACCTCAGTTAGTGGAAATCGGAAATGAAAATATAGATGAATTTACAAATATGGTTTGGAATAATCTGAATAATGACAACAAAGTTTCCCTTTACACAAGATTTATTAACATTAAAACAGGGGAATTTGAAACAAGAATAGTAAATAAAAACAAGTAGTTTCTGAAAGGAACTGATAAAATGGCTAAAGAATTAGAATTAAAATACGGATGCAATCCAAATCAAAAACCTTCACGCATATACATGGAAAACGGTGAGCTACCTATCGAAGTTTTAAATGGCAGACCGGGTTATATAAATTTTATGGATGCATTCAACAGCTGGCAGCTTGTAAAAGAACTTAAATCAGCTACTAAGCTTCCTGCAGCAGCATCGTTTAAACATGTAAGTCCTGCAGGTGCAGCAGTGGGACTTCCGC
>JAHHUB010000095.1 GCA_020024175.1 Oscillospiraceae bacterium
GTTTTTTAACATTTATGCACAATTTTAAGCTTATAATTAATTATTAAACAGTATTGCATTTCCTATATGATCTTCATCATCCCAAATTTTAACATCAATGCGTTTCCATAAATCCGTTTTTTCTCTTTCAACCTCAATTAGATATGAAGTGCATGATAATTCTTCGCCTTTTTTATCTTTTAAATATTTACTTATTTTGTTTATTCTTAAAACAGAACATTCTTTTCCGTCTGTAAAAACCTGTATATTTTTTATATTAGGGCATATATCAGATAATCCCTGTTTAAATTTTTCCAAAGCCATGGGTCTAAAATAAATAAGTATTGTTGGCAGTCCGCCTTTTTCAATAAATGCATGCATAGCATATATTTCTAATTCATCAATTTCTGCATCAATTTGTATTTTTTCACAAACAGGTATATTTTGCCCCCAAAACTCCAGATTTTTTTGAGCATAGTCTTTCACAGCTACGAAAAATGGGTAACTTCTATCCGGAACATTTAACTCATAATATCCGTTCTCATCTGTTGTGGCTGTATATAGATCATTAAAATTTTCATCTTTTAAATATATATAGGCTCCATCTAAAAATTTTCCGTTTTTATCTTTTACATAGCCAATTAAAACCATAGCCATTCCCCTTTTGTTTTTGTTAATTAAATCATATCATAATTTAGCAGCAAGTTCAACAAACGGCAAAATACAAAAAGCGTACGGAAAATCGTACGTACGCTTTTTATAAAATTATATACTGGGATTTTAAACAAAAATATCTGTTACATTGGGCTTGCAGAGTAGTTAGGAGCTTCCTTGGTAATATAAATATCATGAGGGTGGCTTTCTTTAAGTCCTGCACCTGTAATTCTTACAAATTGAGCCTTCTTGTGGAGGTCATCAATAGTTCTGCATCCACAGTAACCCATACCTGCTCTGATACCACCGATAATCTGGAAAATAGTATCTGCAACAGGACCCTTAAATGGTACACGGCCTTCAACACCTTCTGGAACAAGTTTTCTGTTATCCTTGTCTTCCTGGAAGTATCTGTCCTTGCTGCCTTTAGCCATAGCACCCAAGCTTCCCATACCTCTGTATACTTTAAAGCTTCTGCCTTGATAAATTTCTCTTTCACCTGGAGCTTCTTCACAGCCTGCCAGAAGAGAACCAAGCATAACAAGATTTGCACCTGCTGCCAATGCTTTAACAACATCACCGGAATATTTGATACCACCATCGGCAATAATCGGAATATTGTATTTTGCTGCAACTTTTGCAGCATCATAGACTGCTGTAATTTGAGGTACACCTATACCTGCTACAACACGGGTTGTACAAATAGAACCGGGGCCGATACCAACCTTAACACAGTCTGCACCTGCTTTGATAAGATCCTCTGTAGCTTCTGCTGTAGCAACATTTCCTGCAATAAGAGCAATATCAGGATATTTAGCTTTAATTTTTTTAATACATTCCATAATGCCTGCACTGTGTCCATGTGCTGAATCAAGAACCAATGCGTCAACTTGTGCTTCAACCAGTGCATTTACTCTATCCATAACATCCTGTGTTACGCCAACTGCTGCTGCACAGAGAAGTCTTCCGCTTTCATCTCTTGCTGAGTTTGGATATTTAACTGCTTTTTCAATATCTTTAATTGTGATAAGACCCTTGAGCTTACCTTCATCATCTACAATAGGAAGTTTTTCAATCTTGTGAGCCATAAGGATTTTTTGTGCTTCATCCAAAGATGTGCCAACAGGAGCTGTAATCAATTCTTCCTTAGTCATAACTTCTTTAATTTTGACATCAAACTTCTGGAGGAATTTCATATCTCTGTTTGTTATAATTCCCACTAATTTGCCGTTTTCACAAATCGGAACACCTGAAATCTTATATTTTCTCATAAGTTCTTCAGCATCATATACATAATGTTCCGGTGAAAGGAAGAACGGGTTTACAATTACACCATTTTCGGAACGCTTTACCTTATCCACTTCATCTGCCTGTTCTTCAATGGACATATTTTTGTGAATTACACCGATACCACCTTCTCTTGCAATGGCTATTGCCATAGGTGCAGTTGTAACAGTATCCATAGCTGCTGTTATAATGGGTGTGTTAAGTTTAATGTTTCTTGCCAAAATTGTTGAAAAGTCTGCATCTTTAGGCAAAATATCGGATTTACCAGGAATGAGCAGAACATCATCAAATGTAAGACCTTCTTTTACAAATTTTTCGTTGTTTTCTAAACTAAGCATTTTTTAATTCCTCCTATTTTTATTTTTTATCTATTTGAACACTTATAATCACATAATTCAATGTTATATCACTATTTTATTTGCTAATATATTTATATTACTTTCTAGCATTATATATATTTTATTTTATATAATATTGTGATTTTTTCTAAAATATATACATATAAATCGACGCATAATATAAGTTAAACTTATATTATGCGTTTTTATTGAATTTTGTGATTTATTCTTTACATTGCTTAAATGTTATTACAGCATCAAAACATTTAACTTCGCCTTTATCTCCACCTACATAAAAACTGTTTTCAGCAATACGGTCAACTTTTATGTCAAGTTTTTCCCCTAATACAGCTTCATTTTTATACTGAATAATCACATTATCCACTTCCCTGTGAGCTGCAAATTCTTCAGGAATATAGTCCATTACAATATCGCCATATACGCAGTTATTCATATGCTCATTAATATCCAAATCGGAATATCTAACCTGTTTATATCCAACAGGTTTAGCTGTTTCCACAGGTTTAATTCTGGTTTCCAATATTTGACCGCATTTTTGTGAAGTTTCATCTACCGGGAGTTTAAATTTAAATTCCCCGGGACGCAGTATTTTTCTCTCTCTTGGATTTATAATAACCCAAGATGTTTGACATTCTGCCAGCATTTCTCCGTTTTCATTAAATACCGCAGTATAACGAAGAAATGAGGCTTTTTGTGTTTTTTGCGGTGTGGTTCTGATTAAGTATTTTTCACCGTTTACTGGCATTTGGTTTATTTTAATGCCTATTTTGGAAAGTACAAAAACTATTCCTGCAGAATACATTTTAGCATATGTAATTCCCAGACTGTTTAGCTGATCTGTTCCCGCTTTTTGAAGTACTCTCATAAGAGATGACAATTTCATTCTGTTGTTTAAATCACATTCGTAGTCTTTTACATAGCTGTCTGAAAAATAAGTAACATTTTTATCCATAATATTTCTCCTTTGTACTATGGCAGCTTTGGGTTGCCATTTTATTTTACTTGCACAGACCTTTTCTTATCCGGTTAATGGAGTTTGCTTTTTTGATACAAATGCTTTTTGAATTTTATCATCTTCTTTACTGTATTTATAATATAAACATAAAACAGGCTAAATCAGATATAATCTGATTATTTTGCAGGTTTTATTTCGTCAACACCCATATATGGCTTTAACACCTGGGGAACTGTTATTGAGCCATCTCCGTTTTGATAGTTTTCCAAAATAGCTGCAACAGTTCTTCCTACTGCAAGCCCAGAGCCATTGAGAGTATGTACAAATTTCGCTTTTTCTTTTGGCCCATTTTTAAATCTTATTCCTGCTCTTCTTGCCTGATAATCTTCAAAGTTGCTGCAGCTGGATATTTCCACATATTTTTCGTAAGAAGGCATCCAAACTTCTATATCATAAGTTTTGGCACTGGAAAATCCCAAATCTCCTGCACAAAGTTTAACCACTCTGTAAGGAAGACCTAATTGCTGAAGAAGATATTCTGCATCTGCTGTCAGTTTTTCCAATTCATCATAGGAAGTTTCGGGGGTTACAAACTTAACCAGTTCCACTTTGTTAAATTGGTGCTGTCTTATAATACCACGGGTATCTCTGCCCGCACTGCCGGCTTCCGCTCTGAAACAAGCTGAATAAGCACAGTATTTTTCAGGGAGTTTATTTCCGTCTAAAATTTCTTCTCTATGATAATTTGTTACAGGAACTTCCGCTGTAGGTATCATATAATAATCAGTGTTTTCGATTTTAAACATATCATCTGCAAATTTCGGAAGTTGTCCGGTTCCTGTCATGGAATCCTTATTTGCCATAAGGGGTGTGAGCATTTCAGTATATCCTCGGCTTGTATGGGTATTGAGAAAAAAGTTTATAACACTTCTTTCAAGTCTTGCACCAAGTCCTTTGTAAAAGGTAAATCTCTTTCCTGTTACTTTTACACCTCTTTCAAAATCCAAAATACCCAGATTTGTTCCTATATCCCAATGAGCTTTTGGTTCATAGGGAAATTCCCGTGGTGTGCCTATTCTTCGTATTTCCGTATTATCTTCATCATCTTTGCCCTCAGGGACAGATTCATGAGGTATGTTTGGTATACTCAGAAGAATAATTTTTTGTTTTTCCTCCAGCTCGGCAATTTCTCTGTCCAGTACTGAGATTTCATCGGACACAGTTCGTAACTTATCCATTATTTCGGTTACATCTTTACCCTCTTTTTTATAAGAAGGTATCATCTTGCTGGCTTTGTTTTGTTCAGCTTTCAGATTGTCGGTTTTGGTATTTAAAGCTCGACGCTGTTCATCTATTTGGAGAACTTCGTCAATCTGTTTGTCCATATTTTTATTTCTTTTTCTGACAGCCGCTTTTACTCTGTCAGGATCATTTCTTACAATCTTAATATCAAGCATTTTAAAGTCTTCCTTTAATAATTTGTTTTATCTGCAAAAATTTGTGCTATTTTTTCCAATTCTTCCCTTGATGAAAAACTTATTTCAACTGTACCTTTATCTTTGTTGTGTTTAATTTTAACTTTTTGTGCCAGAGAATTTTCCATAGAAATTTCCACTTCTTTGTAAAAACTTTCTCCCCAGTCATTTTCCCTGATTTTTTCTTTAGGCTTTTTATCTTTGTTTTGAGCCAGTTTTTCTGTTTCTCTTACGGAAAGACCTTTTTTCTCAATAATATCCGCAGCTTTTTTTATATCTTCTTCATTTTCAAAGCTGAGAAGAGCTCTGGCATGGCCTGAGGAAATTTTACCTTCCTTAACTGATTCAATAACACTTTCAGGGAGTTTAAGCAATCTTAGAGCATTTGTTATTGCCGGGCGTGATTTTCCGACTTTTTTTGAAATTTCATCCTGAGTGTAGCCATGTTCCTCTGTCAATGCTCTATATCCCATAGCTTCTTCAATTATATTTAGGTTTTCCCTTTGTAAATTTTCTATCAGTGCAAGTTCCATGGCTTCACTGTCGGAAATATCACGAATTATAGCGGGAATTTCCGTAAGACCTGCCATTCTGGAGGCTCTCCATCTTCTTTCACCTGCTACTATTTCGTATCTCCCATTGGTTGTTTCTCTTACTATAAGAGGCTGCAATACTCCATGCTGTTTTATGGAATCGGCAAGTTCAGCAATGGGTATTTCATCAAAAGATTTTCGAGGCTGATTTTTATTAGGCTCAATATCTGTCAAAGAGATTTTTGTAACCATATTTTCGTTTTCACTGTTTTCATCAAATATAGCGTTCAGTCCTCTGCCCAAGCCGCCTTTTTTCATTGCCACATTTATCACCTCATCTATTTATTGTTTTTTATAAGTTCTTTTGCCAAATCCATATAAGCTTTGGTTCCTTTGGAGCTTCTGTCATAATATAAAACAGGCATACCAAATCCTGGAGCCTCCGATAATTTTACATTTCTTGGAATTGTTGTGGCAAAAACTTTTCCCGGGAAATATTTTTTAACTTCATCTACAACCTGCATTGTAAGATTAAGTCTGCCGTCAAACATAGTGCAAAGTACACCTTCAATATCAATTTCGGAGTTGTATAATCTCTTTACTTTTTTTATTGTAGATACCAGTTGAGATAAACCCTCCAATGCATAAAATTCGCATTGAATGGGAATTATTACACTTTGTCCTGCTGTCAGAGCATTTATAGTAATAAGTCCCAAAGATGGAGGACAATCTATAAATATAAAATCATATCTGTCTTTTATTTTTGTCAATGCGGATTTTACTATATTATTTCTGTCACTGTTGTCAATCATTTCAAGTTCTGCTCCTGCTGCTTCTATTCCTGAAGGAATAATATCCACATTTTTATATTCTGTTTTTATTATAACTTCTTCTGCCTGAGCATCATTTACCAAAATATCATAAATAGTTTTTTTAAGCCCTTTTCTGGAAATGCCATAACCACTGGTGGTATTTCCCTGAGGGTCCATATCCACAATAAGAACTTTTTTTCCCAAATTTCCCACTGCTGCCGCAAGATTTACGGCTGTTGTTGTTTTTCCTACTCCGCCTTTTTGGTTGGCTACTGCTATAATTTTACTCATTTTCAGCCTCTCTTGTATAAAAATATTTATTATATCGTATTTATGTTTAATATTGTATCACTAAATCAATTGTATTTCAACAAATCATATGAATATTACCTTACAGGTTTGTTTTTTATATATTCATTTTGCGTTTTTTAAATTTTCTTTATGTTTCGCCATAATGTTTCACGTGAAACCACAAAGTAAGTTTA
>JAHHUB010000096.1 GCA_020024175.1 Oscillospiraceae bacterium
GAAGATATTGCTGCTCAAACAAAACAATCCCTCGAAAACATCAAAGCTATTTTGGAATCTGAAGGATATTCCATGAGCGATGTTATCAAAACAACAGTTCTTCTCGACAAAATCGGAGATTTCGCTGCAATGAACACTGTTTACGCAGAATATTTTGAAAAAGATTGCCCTGCAAGAGCTGCTTTTGAAGTAGCAAACCTTCCAAAGGCTGCTTTAGTTGAAATTGAAGCTATTGCTTACAAAGACTAATTAATTAGCTATTTATGCGGTATGTTGCTGAAAAAAGCAGCATACCGTTTTTTACTAAATAATATAAAACGATAAAGCGGAGTGTACTACTATGACTAAAAAAAATGAATCATCATCTAAAGCAAAAAAATATTCTTTGATACTTTTTATTATTTCCATTGTATTTTTGTTGGTGGCTTTTACCCTTCCTCTAACTCTCAAAGCTAAAGAAGTTAAAATTTTGGCTGATAAATCCCTATCTGTAGCAAATTCAATAACACCTGTTTTAAATAATTGCTATGGAAAAGAAATTGAAAATATCAGAAATCATCCTGATATAAATTCTTCTGAATTTAAAAAAATCAATAATATACTCATAGAAACATCAAAAAACAATAATTGCAGCAGAATTTTTGCCATATACAAAGGTGTTGGCGGAAAATACTACAATATGTTGGAAAGCTATTATCACACTGATAATATCGGTATTCCCATGAACGAAAAATACTACATGAATTACAAAGGAATCTGGGACAGAATAATAACAGAAAAAATCTATTCCGATTACAACACAAAACTTCTTGAAAGTGAACTGGGTAAATCTGTAATTGCCTGGAGTGCCTTAAAAAATGAATCAGGTAAAACAGTAGCTATTTTAGGTGTGCAAAACAGTATGACAAATATGGATTTTAATAATTTCAGTCTAAAAACTGTTTATTTAATTCAGCTTATAATTTGTATTTGCTTTATACTTGGAGTGCTGAATTTTTACTATGCCATAAAAATATTTGTATCTCACATAAAAACAGCTAAAGGTATTGATAAAAAACAAATTAAAAAAGAAAATGCTGTTAAAGAAAAAACAATAGCAGCATCAGTTTCCGAAATTTCAGAACCTGCCCAAGAACCTGAAACAAAAAATACAGAAACTAAAGAAACCATTGACCAACCAGAAAATAACGAAGAAAACAATTAAAAAACATTTTTGAGATTAAATCTTAAAAAAGGAACTGTTATGCAATATCTAAGGCAAAATAAAAAAACAGATGCTGACTTTATAATTTTAACCACACAGAAAAATTTTTCCTCACACGAATTTTATTTCAAAAATAATTATAATAGAACTCAACACATCTGTATCTATGTACAAAAATATATAATAGAAGGACAAATATACAATGATTACTATAAAACCTGATTTTTATGATAATTTTAAATGTATTTCAACCAAATGTACTGACAACTGTTGTATTGGGTGGGAAATTGATATAGATGAAAATACTAAAAGTAAATATGACTGTGTAACAGGAGATTTTTCACAAAAACTCAAAGATAATATTGGATATAATGGTGAAGATTATTATTTTAAATTGGTGGAACATGAACGCTGTCCATTTTTAAATAAAGACAACTTGTGTGAGATTATATTAAACTGTGAAGAAGATATGCTCTGTGATATTTGCCGTGAACACCCCAGATTTTA
Source organism: Oscillospiraceae bacterium (assembly GCA_020024175.1). Taxonomy (GTDB): domain Bacteria; phylum Bacillota; class Clostridia; order Oscillospirales; family Ruminococcaceae; genus JAHHUA01. The sequence continues at coordinate 1,712 of JAHHUB010000096.1, forward strand.
TGAATGGTATGAAAACTATACTGATATGGGTCTGGGACTGTGCTGTGAAGAAGTTTGTCGATTGCTGTTTGAAAATAAAGATTCATTAGAATTTTTAAGTTATGATGATGGCGAAGATGATAATAACCAATACATAAAATCAGTTGTTGAAACTAGAAATATTGCCTTTAACCTAATTAAGGACAGGAAAAACAGTTTTACTGAATGTATAATTAATCTAATAAATTTCGGAAGGGCAGTACAAAACAAGTTTTTTTCAAAAATTGAACCTGATAAAAATGTAAACCTAAGTCAAATGGAACTTGCAGAAAAACTTTTGTGTCTTTTTGAAAAATGTGAACCATATGATGAAAACTACTCTGTTTTAATAAACAAACTCAAAGAAAATCTTCCGGAAATCATAAACAGAAAAGAAGAATTTATAAATTACTGCGGTGAAAATTTCTATGATTATGAAAAATTCCTCACATATATTTTGTACAGATATTATATGAAAGCTTTATATGACGGAAATTTGCAGTCAAAAATAGCTTTTTCACTTATAAACCTGTGGCTGGTGGAAAACATGGATATTCTGGTTTGGCTGCAATACAGTGAATTTACTGAATATAACCGCATAAATAATGTAAAATATTGGAGTAAGGAAATCGAATACAGTGATGAAAATATTCGGTTGCTCATTTCAGAGCTGAGAAAAAATCCTGAGTTTTCTTGTGAAAATATCTTAAAACTATTTTAGGAGGATATTATGAAAGCTGATCTTCATACCCACAGCACAGCCTCTGACGGTCAGTATACCCCATTGGAACTTGTCAAAAAAGCAGAAGAAACAGGAATTGAACTTTTTGCAATCACTGACCATGACACTGTAAATGGCTCTAAAATTGTTTTTGCTCATCAGAATGAATTTACATTAAAGTTCATATCAGGAATTGAATTTGGTGCAAAAGAGGCTTCTCACCTGCATATTTTGGGATATAATTTTGATATAAACAGCGAAATTATGACAAAAGCCTGTGATATTCTGCAAAAATCCCGAATGGAGCGTAAATTTCGCATTATAGATTACCTGAAAAAACAAGGTATGGAAATCACCGCCGAAGAAGTGGAATCAGAAGCGGGCAGTGACCTTATAGCTCGCCCTCATTTTGCACTGGTAATGGTGAAAAAAGGCTATGTAAATTCTGTAAATGAAGCTTTTCAAAAGTATTTGGATACCGATGAGTTTCAGAAAATTGAGCGTTTTAAATACAGTGCCCAGGAATGTATAGATATTATACACCGTTCGGGGGGAAAGGCGGTTTTGGCACATCCCATGCAGTTAAAACTGCCTACAAATAAACTTAATTTATTCATTGGTAATTTGGTTAAACTGGGATTGGATGGCATTGAATGTCATTACCCTGAACACAGTGCTGATGAAACAAATTTTCTTTTGAATTTAGCTGAAAAATATAAGCTTTTTACCACAGCAGGAAGTGATTTTCACGGCGAAAATGTGAAAGGCACCCGAAAACTTATTCCTGTAGAAATTAATGCAGCAAAACTTTTTAATTGACAAATTTTTTTTGCATATCAGTATAAATTGTGGTAAAATAAAATGCACAGCATTATAAAAAACGCAGGAGGACTTTTAATTGACTAAACTAAAAAAAATAAATTATAAAGACATATTGGATAAATTTAATATGGCACAGCTTACGGAAATTTGCAGAAGATATGATTTTCGTGGCTACAGTAAATTTAAAAAATCTCAGATGGTGGATTTTATAAACAACAGTATTTTTGAAAAAGATACTTTTGAAAAAATCGTTATTTCTATGAATAATCATTTGACTGAATGTATGAGAAATGATGTATATGCAGTCAATGGCACAGAAAATATGGAATATATACAAATTGTCCGCAATTCATTTGGGTGTTTGGACAATAAAACCAATGAAATTTTAATTGCTGCTGATATAAAACAGGAATTTAAAAATATTTTCACCCCGGATTTTGAGGAAAAATATAATTTTTTCCGAAGTATTATTACATATTGCCGTGCTCTTACCGAGCTTTGGGGAATTGTTCCTTACGAAAAAATTATTGAAATTTACAACAGTCAAAACAATGGCAACATCACTCAATCCGACCTGGATTTTGCTATTGAATGCAGTAAATATGCCATTGACTGCTATTATATTCCACAGGATAATTATAAACGTATTGTAAGTGAAAGCCTTTTTGTAAATGATGGCGATGTGGAAAAACTTGTTTCTGCTCAACAAAACAAACCTTATTATATCCCCGACAAAAAACAGCTTATCCACTACTCTGATGATATGTATTTTGATAAAACACCGTTTTGCCACGATATGTCTGTGTTTTTATGCGAATATGCAAATTTAGAAAAAAACATTGCTGATGAACTCACCGACGAAGTAGCTCTCATGGCTAGAATGAACTGCAATTATCAGGATATTATCTATTATTTGGAGCAATACCATATTGTATTTGACCAAAGTGATATAAACAAATTTTTTAGAATTTACATGGGTATTTACAACAATTCCCGTATATGGGAAAACCGTGGTTACACACCTTTGGAACTCAATGCTCTTTATACAAAAGGCTCTGTTCCTGTAACCAGCAAAAAAATCGGCAGAAATGACCCCTGTCCCTGTGGCAGTGGCAAAAAATACAAGCGTTGCTGTGGACAGCTTAACTAAAATCCCCTATTCCCCCCCTCCCATATGAGGGGGGATTTTTTTATTCTTTCGCTGTGTTTTTAAAACACAAAAAAAGACAGGGTAAAAACCCTGTCTTTTATATATGTATAATGCACTACGCTTGCATTATGCAGCTTTAAGTTCGTTCTGACTTTTACAATTACTGCAAGAGTTGGAGAACGCCTTGTGGTTGTTGGTTAGCTTGAGCCAACATTGTTTGAGCAGCTTGAGAGAGGATGTTGTTCTTTGTGAATTCCATCATTTCTCTAGCCATATCTACGTCTCTGATACGAGCTTCAGCAGCTTGGAGGTTTTCAGCTGTTGTTGTCAAGTTCTTTGTTGTGTGTTCAAGTCTGTTTTGGAGAGCACCAAGGTCAGCTCTTGTACCGGAAACGATGTTGATAGCTTTGTCGATTACATCGATAGCGTCGTTGGAAGATGGTCTGTCGTGCAAGGAAATCTTGTCTACGCCGATACCCTTAGAGGACATATCGTCAACATTGAGGGAAACTCTCTGGTCCTTAACGCCGTTAGCACCGATTTGGAATGTCAAACCTTCGCCGCCCTTAACTGTTCTTTCAGCATTGCTCTTAATGGAGATTACACCAGCAGCATCTGAAACATCAAGACCTGTTTCTTGCTTGATAACTTGAGCCATAGCTGTTGCTTCTGCAGCAGTAATCTTACCATCTGTACCTGTAACAGTTACAGTGTGAACGCCTTGAGCTTTAAGAGCATCAGCAGCATCTGTGTCGAGGTTTACAAATGCAAACTTCTTGCCGTTTACTTCAAAAATTGCATCGCTGAGGTCTGTTGTGCAATTTGTTGCAGCTGGGTCCTTGGAGTAAACTTTCATTTTAGAGCTAGGACCAGCGTCAGTTGTGTCAATCTTAACATAAGAATCGTTACCTGCTGCACTCTTTGCTGCATCAATAGCAACATTCTTAGTTAACTTTCCGTCTCCGGATACGAAAGAAATATCTCTTACCTTATGGGTAGCTGCACCGGCTTCTTTGTTTTCAATTACAATTGCATTTGTTGTACCATCTGTGGTTACCTTGAACTTCTCTGAGAAATCCTTATCTCTAGACAAAGATTCTGCAATGCCCTTCATAAGATCTGATTCTACGAAAGTACCTGCTACAGTACCATTGGTTTTAGATTTAATTGCAACACCGTTGTCTGTCAATATGGACTTACCGTCATCGGAAACTGTGAGATTAATTTTCTTTTCAATAAGCTTTCCGCTTTCATCTTCGTAGTGAATATTAACTTCAAACTTATCTTTTGCCTTAATAGCTACATCGTTAGCACCGTTTGCATTAGTGTCGAAAACTTTACCGTCACCAAATACGAACTTGCCCTTTGTAGCAGCTTCTTTTGCATATGCAGCACCGCAAGCCATAGAAAGCTTAACATCAGCTGTTCCGCCTACTTTTTTGTTTGCAGACAAAGAACCATCGAGAAGGTTAATGCCGTTGTAGTGTGTAGATGTGGAAATTCTGTCGATTTCGGATTTAAGAGCGTTAACTTCCTTGTTGATGTTTTCACGGTCTACTTCGTCTTGGTATGTACCGTTAGCGGACTGAACAGCGAGTTCTCTCATTCTTTGAAGAATGTCGTGAGTTTCCTGCAAGCCACCTTCAGCTGTTTGGATAAGGGAGATACCGTCTTGAGCGTTCTTGTTAGCCATGTTAAGACCACGGATTTGTCCTCTCATCTTTTCAGAAATAGCCAAACCTGCAGCGTCATCGCCAGCACGGTTGATTCTGTAACCGGAAGACAATTTTTCGAGGTTCTTGGATTGAGCTGTTTGGTTAATACCGAGTTTAGCATGAGCATTAAGAGCTGCTATGTTGTGTTGAATACGCATAATAATTTTCCTCCTTGATTTTATGAGGGTGTAATCCTTTACCCCTCTTTTATAAATTTTTTTGCGATTTGCGAATTCAAAGAGAATCAAAAACCCGCGCGATGTTTTTTGTTTTCCTTTGTTTCGCTCTCATGAACTATATCGAACAGATATTAAATAACTTTAGCATTATTTCTGAAAAAAATCTCACTTTGTA
>JAHHUB010000097.1 GCA_020024175.1 Oscillospiraceae bacterium
TTATAGCATTTTCGGAAATTTCTTTTATGGTACCTACAATTTGACTGCCATTAAATGTTGAAATAATACATTCCTCATCTATAAATCTCTTTGCCAGTTCTTTCATAGCGGCTAATTCCTCCCTGTTCTTTTTATTTTTCATAAAATTTATGGCTGTTTCTTCATTTCTTTTTCTGTTCAGCATCATAAGTATAAGAAAAAATATTAAATATAAATATATTGTTGTGGGATTCAAAATTATCCCTCCTGTTTAATATCTTATGGCAAAATAAATTACATACACCCAGCTTAAAAGTCCATGAAAAATTGCCCAGCCTATGCTGTGCCAGTTGGTATAACTTATTACCATAGCCAGTACACTGCCGAAACTGACACCTGTTTTTACGGTTTTATTTATAATTGTTTGTCTTTCTTCCATCTGTTTACCTCCTGTCCGATATATCGGATGTAAATTCAGTTTTAATATTCACATAAGAGCTATTTCTTATTTTTTGAATCTATAATTACCAACACAGTTCCTGTTAAACCTAAAATTAAGCCTACATATCAAAAAATTGCTCCACCTTTTTCGGTAGCCGGCATAGCAAAAATTATACCCAGCAATAACAAAGCAAAACCTGTTTTGGATTTATCAATACAAATATCTCCTATCAATGAATTATATCTGTATCCTATATTATTACATTGAAATAGCATTGTCAACAAAAGCTTTTTGTGATAAAATTGTACAAAAAGCTCAATAAGGAGTGTTATATATGAAAATTGAAGTTTGCTGTGGTTCTTACACCGATGCGTTATCAGCTTTTAAAGGAGGTGCTGACAGAGTTGAACTCTGTGCAGATTTATTTTTCGGCGGACTTACACCGTCTTTAGGTTCTCTGAAACTTTTGAGAAAACAGTTTGACAGAGAAATTTCTGTTATGGTTCGCCCCCGTGAAAGTGGATTTTGTTATTCCGAAGACGAATTTCAGCTTATGCTCACTGATGCGGATGAATTTATAAAAAACGGAGCTGACGGTTTGGTATTCGGATTTCTTACTGCTGACGGTTATATTGACTATAGTCGCACAGAAAAATTTGTAAAATTTGTTGATGGAAGATGCAAAACCATATTTCACAAGGCCTTTGATGTGGCAAAAGACCCACTTGAATATTCCGTTAAAAAATTAAGTGAAACAGGTGTTACTCGCATACTTACTTCGGGAAAGAACAAAAACGCTTTGGAAGGTGCAGAAAACCTGAAAAAAATGATTGACATGAATCTTTTGGAAATTCTCCCTGCAGGTTCAATCCGCATACATAATATAGAAGAACTAAAAGCTAAAACAGGCTGTGATTTTGTTCACACTTCCGCTTTTGAAACTCTTTCCGACATAAGTGCATTAAACGACAAAATTGATTTTACTTCAACCAATCTTCCAAAACAGGAGGATTATTCTGCTGTAAATCAAAAAATTGTAGAAAACATAGTAAATAAAGCTCACAATATGAAATAGGAGGGTTTTACAGTGATTATCAATATTTATAACGGTATTAATACATTAAAAACAGATACTGAAAAAGATATTCCTCAAAAATACAAGGATTTAATAGAAAAAATACAAAACCTGCACCTTTCGGAAAATGAAATAAATGTTGCTCTCCCCTATGCTGATATCCACACCCATGGTGCAGTGGGATATGATTTTTCAGATTGCAGCTATGAGGAAATGAAAAAAATTGATAACTTCTATTTAGCCAGCGGAATAGGTTATGTTCTCCCCACATTGGTGGCTTTAAGTCCCGAAATGTACAAAAAACAAATTAAAAACATAGTCAGAATTATAAAAGAGGGCAATACATCTTTTGTGGGGATAAATCTGGAGGGGCCTTTCATCAATCCCGCAAAAAAAGGTGCTATTAACGAAAAGGACATTCGCCCTATTGATATAGACTTTGCAAAGGAACTTTGGGAACTTTCCGAAGGTTATCTTAAAATTATGACTGTAGCCCCCGAGCTTGAAAAATTTCATCAACTTGCCGATTTTGCCCAAGGAAAATTTACAATTTCACTGGGACACACTGCTTCTGACTATGAAACTGCATTAAAAGCTATGGAACACCAAAATGCAAGACATATCACACACCTTTTTAATGCCATGAACAGTCTGCACCACAGAAAACCTTCCCTTTTAGGTGCTGCTTTGGAAAATTCCTGTTACAAGGAAGCTATCTGCGATGGTGTACATTTAAGTGAGGGAATTATACGAATGCTTTTTAATCGCATGAATGAGGAGATTGTATTAATTTCCGACTCTGTTTCTGCCTGTGGTTTAGCTGACGGAATTTACAAACTGGGAGGCCTTGATGTTCATGTTAAAGACCAGCATGCAACTTTGTCTGATGGCACTATTGCCGGTTCTTGCAAAAGCATTGCCATGCAGGCAGAATTTTGCGTAAAAATCGGAGTACCCAAAGAAAATATCTTGCTTTCAGCCACTTGTCTGCCATTTTTTTCTATGGATATGAAAGTTCCTGACTTGCTTTCTTCCAAAAGAATTAACATCCTTAACAACAGCTTAAAACTTATTGGTAAAATCGGATACTGATTTAGGAGAAATATATGAAACTTTTTATTAAACAGGAAATTTTAACTTTTGCAGATAAATTTGCTGTTACTGACGAAAACGGAAATGATATTTACTATATAAAAGAAGAACTTTTTTCCTGGGGAAAAAAGCTCTGTATTTATGATACAAATGAAAATGAGATAGCCTATATAAAACAAAAAACTTTTTCCCTTTTACTGCGTTATTCTGTATTTGTAAAAAGTGTGGAAATTGCCGAAATTGTAAGAGAGTTTAATTTCTTTACTCCAAAATACAGTATCGAGGGTATAAACTGGGAAATTAACGGGGATTTTTTTGAACATGATTATCAAATTATTCAAAACAGTGAGGTAATTGCCACTATTTCAAAAGAATGGATGACCTGGGGCGACTGCTATGAACTTGATATAGTAAACCCTCAAAATGAGTTGATGGCTCTTTCTGTGGTACTTGCCATTGACTGTGTTATGGGCTAATTAATCTTTTTCGGCTCACTGATAGTCCTGCTGCAGATAGTTCTTTTTAAATAAAAATCACATAGTTATTTTAAATAATATATAATAGATATTATAGTTTTTGTTAATATACATTGACTTTTTATCGGCTTTAATATATATTCAAATTGAAATAAAATTTATTTAAAAGGATGATTAAATATATGAAAAAGCTTGATGCAGTAGGTAAACAATGCCCTATCCCGGTAATTATGAGCAAACAGGAAGTAAGAGCAGGAACTGAAATTTTTTCCATTGATGTGGATAATGAATATGCTGTGGAAAACCTCAAAAATTATGCAGAATCCGCCGAATACTCTGCCAATGTGGAAGATCATGATAATATCTACACAGTTACTATGAGCAAAAACGGCTCTGAAGCCATTACAAAAACAGAAGAAAAAACCACTGAAGAAGTTGCAGCTCCTGAAAATTATGCGATTTTTGTAGGCAACGACATTTTAGGCAACGGTTCTCAGGAACTTGGTACAAATCTTATCAGAATGTTTTTCTTCACTCTCACACAGGATGAGGATATTCCAAAATACATTCTCTTTATGAACAACGGTGTAAAACTTGCCATGCAGGATGAACAAATTATTGAACATTTGCAGGAATTGGAAAGCCGAGGCACAGAAATTTACATCTGTGGTACCTGTGTAAACTTCTATGAGATTAAAAATGAAATAAAAGTGGGTAAAATCAGCAATATGTATGAAATTGTTGAAAAAATGAAAAAAGCCCACAAAGTTATCACATTATAATCGGAGACTTGTTTATTATGAAATATTATTTATTTGTTTTCCCCAATACCCACAGTGCTATAGCGGGACAAAAACATTTGGAGGGGAAAATCCCTTTTTCTGTTATGCCTACATTGCGTGAAATCAGCGATAGCTGCGGAATTTCTATTCGTATAAAAGAAGAACACTATTCTGATGTCAGAAAAATTTTTGAAAACTGCAATGATATGGAAGGTTTTATGATTTTCCATGTGGAAAGCGAAAAAGGCAAAACCACTGCTGAAAAAATATATACAAAATAAATGATTCCCCCTTTCATTATGAGTTTAATTCTCATAATGAAAGGGGATTTAATTATAAAATGAATCCTCTATGTAAAAAATGATTTTAACATAATTATTCAATATCTATAATTCTTGTTTTGTCATAAAATTTCTTATCATGTTCATTTATTTTACGAAGAACACGACAAGGGTTTCCCAATGCTACCACATTAGCAGGTATATCTTTTGTAACAACACTCATAGCACCGATTACGGAATTTTCGCCGATAGTAACTCCTGGCATAATGAAAGAACCGGCCCCTATCCACACATTTTTTTCGATATGAACAGGCAGGTTATACTGTGCCTGTTTTCTCCTCAAATCGGGATTTATAGGGTGAGTAGCTGTACAAACTGTAACATTTGGACCAAACATAACATTATCACCCACATAAATATGGGTGTCATCAACTAATGTCAGATTGAAATTTGCGTAAACGGTGTTTCCAAAATGCACATGTCTGCCTCCCCAGTTAGCATGAAAGGGTGGTTCAATATAGCAGCTTTCCCCTATTTCTGCAAACATCTCTTTTAGCATTTTTTGACGTTTGTCTTCTTCAGTAGGTCTGGTTTGATTAAAATCATAGAGCCTATCAAGTGCCTCTGTTTGTTCGGCACAAATTCTTTCATCGCTGCATATATAAAGCTTTCCGGTGTGCATTCTCTCTTTTATTTCTTTTAAATCCATTTATTTCTCCTTGCTTTTACTGTTTTTTGGTTTTGGAGATGGCAATTCATCATATATAGCTTTAATTAAGCCTGTTAAATATTCTTTGTTGTCTGTTTCTTCCACTAAAACCATCTCTTTAGCACCATTATAGGGAATTTCAAAAACAGGGTTTGCCACATACGCAATGGCTGATTTAACAGGTTTTATCAAAAACCTGTCATCATATAAACCTCCGATAATTTTTCCTTTGTAGTATAAGATATATTCCCTCATCATTGCACGGTAGGATATATCTTCCAAATCGGAGAGTTGTTCCAATATATATTCCAAATATTCACGACTTGATGCCATAGTATCACTCTTTTCCAAAAAAACGCCCGAGAAAATTCGAGCGTTTTATTTTAAATTAATGTATTTTACTGTACCGAAAAAAATCCATACTAGTCTATTATACAGTATTTATCCATGTATTTTTCCATGTTAGCGAGAACATCTTTGTATTCTGACTTTGTTGCCAGATATTCATGAATATCCCTTACTGTAATAAGAGAGTGAACCTTTATTCCGAATTCTTCATAAACATCCTGAACTGCTGTGGTCTTGCCGTTTTGTCCCACTTCACATCTGTTTACAGAAATAAACATATCTTTAGTTGCTATATCGCCGCAGGCTTTCAAAATCGGAACTGTTTCTCTTACTGCTGTTCCCGCTGTAATAACATCCTCAATAATGATAATTCTGTCGCCATCCTTTGGTTTATATCCTACCAAACTTCCGCCTTCTCCATGATCTTTAGCTTCTTTTCTGTTAAAGAAATATGGCTTATCAATACCATAAACTCTTGCCAGTGCCCCTGCTGTAGTTGTTACAAGAGGAATACCCTTGTACGCAGGTCCAAACATTGCATCAAAATCATCACCGCAAACATCTTTAATGGCAGCTGCATAAAATTCACCCAAAGCGGAAATTTGTGCACCTGTTCTGTAATTTCCTGTGTTTACAAAATATGGTGTATTTCTGCCGCTCTTTGTTACAAAATCGCCGAATCTCAAAACATCGGCACTCATCATAAATTCAATAAATTTTATTTTTTCTTTTGTAAGCATTTATTCCACTTCCTGTTTTAAATTTTATTTTTAATATTATATATTTTTTTTTTAAAAAAATCAATGGTATATTACATATCCCATGAATTTTTATTAAAATTTCTCTTTTTTTATTCAAATTAATTCTTTATATGGAAATTATAAAACAAATTTAACCAAACTTATCAAAATTTCTTGACATATAAGATTAGTTGTGATATGTTTAATAAATAAAGGCGATGACAAAGACAGTAATTTTCGGAGAAATTCTCAGAGAGAGGACATTTGGTGCAAGTTCCTTAAAAGTAACCGAAAACGAATATCACTTTCGAGCTGCAATGGCGAAAAACAGTAGCTATTGACGGTTTTCCCCGTTACAGGAAGCGTGTATGATGGTACACAGAAATAATAGGTGGTTTATAAACGCAGACTTTTCGGAGTTTTCGTCCTGTTATGGGCGAAAACTCCTTTTGTTTTATCACTTCAAATTATTTTTAAAACAAATTAATGAAAGGAAGGATTTTCAAAATGTATAAAGAAGTAAGTACCAACAGAAAAACAG
>JAHHUB010000098.1 GCA_020024175.1 Oscillospiraceae bacterium
AATATGCTGATGTGTCAAAAATTTGCGGAGTGCTGGGTGGCGGAGGACATATCCGTGCAGCAGGATGCTTTATAGCGGGCAGTTATGAAAACGCTGTAAATATTGTAATGAAAACCATAGACGAAATTGCAGGGGCTTCCCTGAGAGAAAATAGTAATTTTAAAAAATAAGGCAAAACAACAGGAGGTGAAACCGTGGAAAAATTTGAAGGAATAATTTTAATAGATAAACCTGAAGATTACACTTCCTTTGATGTTGTTGCCAGGCTCAGAGGTATGGCAAAAACCAAAAAAGTCGGACACAGCGGAACACTGGACCCTATGGCTACAGGAGTATTGCCTTTGTTTTTCGGCAGAGCTGTAAAAGCTGTAGATATACTTCCTGTGCAGGATAAAAAATATAGAGCTGTGGCTAAATTGGGAATTACCACCGATACCCAGGACATTATGGGAAAAATATTGACGGAAAGCAACAAACTTCCGTCAAAAGATGAGATTATTGAAATTATAAACAGCTTTGTGGGAAAACAAAATCAGCTTCCTCCCATGTATTCCGCCGTACAAGTGGATGGCAGAAGACTTTATGACCTGGCAAGACAGGGAATTGAAGTGGAAAGAGAAACCAGAGAAATAGTTATTCACTCCATTGATATTTTGTCAGTGGAAAAAGATGAATTTACCATTGATGTGTGTTGCTCAAAAGGAAGTTACATAAGAACACTCTGTCATGACATAGGTGAAAAACTTGGCTGTGGTGCAGCATTGAGTAAACTTCGCAGAACAATGGCTGGTGGATTTGAAATAGCTGACTGCATAACTTTGGATGAGGCTCAAAAGCTTACACAAGAAGGAAAGCTTCACGAAAGACTTATCCCTGTTGAGAGAGTGTTTGCTCACCTTCCCAATCTTACACTGGAGGAAAAAGATTCACGCCATTATTTAAACGGTGTGAAAATGACTGCAAAAAGATTCGGTGTAAACTCCTCTACCGGAGATATTGCAGTATATAATCACAAAAATGAATTTATGGGCATATCTTATGTAAACGAAAAAGGTTTTCTCGTAAGTAAAAAGCAGTTTATGATTTTGGAGGGTTAGCCTTTTGAATGTAGTATATGATTTAAATGAGGAAATAACTCCCGAAGGCAGAGCTGTGGCACTGGGTTTTTTTGACGGAGTACATTTGGGACATAAAGCAGTTTTGGAAAAAGCTGTTTTAAACAAGGACAAGCTTTTGCCCTGTGCTTTTACTTTTATTATGGACAAAAATTTTTGCCCCGAAAAAAAGAAAAACAGCCTTGCGGTACAAACAGAGAAAGAAAAATTCAAATGTATGGAAAAAATCGGGATAAAAGAGATTTTTTGCCCTGATTTTTCCTCATTTATGAGCCTTTCTCCCGGAGAATTTGCCGAGGGAATACTTATTGAAAAATTTAATGCAAAAATTATTTGTTGCGGCAGAGATTTTCGTTTCGGAAAAAAAGCCGAAGGAGATATTAACTTTTTAAAGTCAATATGTGAAAAACACAAAATCACTTTGGATATTATTGATCCTGTGCTTTACAAAGGTGAAATTATAAGTTCCACTGCCATAAGGCAGGCAATTTCCACAGGGGATATGAATAAAGTTACAAATATGCTGGGGCGTTATTATTCAATAGAATCTGAGGTTATACATGGAAAACAGCTTGGAAGAACAATAGGTTTTCCCACTATAAATCAAAGAATACCAAACCACCACACTGTTCCGAAATTCGGAGTTTATGCAGCAATAATAACAACTTCTGACGGTAAAAAATATGCAGGTGCTGTCAATGTGGGTGTTAAGCCTACAGTGGGCAGCAATGAAGTATTGGCAGAAACTTATATCTGTGATTTTAATCAGGAAATATACGGAAAAACTGTTAAAACAGAGTTTGTGGAGTTTTTGAGAGGGGAAAAAAAATTCGACAGCCTTGATGATTTATCAAATGCTATAAGAAAAGATTCGGAAAAATCTCAAAAAATTCTTATGGAGATTTTAGAGAATGAAAGGAAGAATGTAAAATGAACTCTACTCAAGATGAATTAGCCACACAACCGGTGGGAAAACTTTTGGTAAAGCTTGCTACACCGGCAATTACAGCCCAAATTATCAATGCTCTTTATAATATTGTAGATAGAATGTACATAGGTCATATGGAAGGGACAGGAGCTTTGGCACTGACCGGTGTAGGACTTACTTTCCCAATTATTATGATTATATCAGCTTTTTCAGGACTTATAGGTATGGGAGGAGCACCAAGAGCTTCCATAAAAATGGGCGAAAATAATAATGAAGGTGCAGAAAAGATTTTGGGCAACTGCTTTATGGCTCTTATTTACATTTCAGTAATTCTTTCAGTGGTGTTCAGTGTATTTAAAAAGCCGCTGCTTTATATGTTCGGTGCCAGTGATGACACCATTGTTTACGCTATGGATTATTTGCAGATTTATTTAATGGGTACAATTTTTGTACAGCTTACTATGGGTATGAACGCATTTATCACAGCTCAGGGATTTGCTAAAATCAGTATGTGGACAGTATGTATAGGAGCCGGATTTAACATTATACTGGATCCAATATTTATTTTCGGATTAAAAATGGGAGTTAAGGGAGCAGCTACTGCAACAATTATTTCCCAGGCAATTTCCGCAGTATGGGTTCTTTTCTTCCTTTTTGGAAAGAAAACAAACCTGAAAATTAAAAAAGAAAATCTGAAAATTCAGTGGTCAGTGTTTTCTCCAGCCATTGCACTTGGACTTTCTCCATTTGTAATGACATCAACAGAAAGCCTTGTAAATATTGCTCTTAACTCCAGCCTTCAAAGATTGGGCGGAGATGTTTATGTAGGAGCTATGACAATTATTGGCAGTCTTATGCAGATTTGCATGATGCCAATGCAAGGTCTTTCTCAGGGAGCTCAGCCTATTATCAGCTTTAACTATGGTGCTAAAAACAGCGACAGAGTAAGAAAAACCTTTAAACTGCTTATAACATCATCTTTCACCTATGCTGCCGTGATGTGTATTTCAATTTTATTGTTCCCAAAAGTATTTATTTCTATTTTTACAAATGACCCGGCAGTAACAGAAGTTACTATTTGGGCAGTGAGAATATTTATGTGTGGTGTATTTGCAATGGGTGTGCAGATTGCTTGTCAGCAGACCATGGTTTCTTTGGGACAGGCAAAAATCACTTTGTTCCTGGCTCTTTTGAGAAAAATTATACTGCTCATACCACTTATATATATTATCCCTGCTGTATTCAAAAACGGAGTTACAGGTGTATTTTTGGCAGAACCTATTGCAGATATTTCAGCTGCTACAGTTACATTTATATGCTTTATTACTACTTTCCCCAAACTTATGAAACAAATAGAATATCCTGAACCTGAAAAAGGACCTGAAATAAAATAATTAAGAGGTGAAAACATGGCGGATAAACGCGAAAATATACGAAATTTTTGTATAATTGCCCATATTGACCACGGTAAAAGTACTCTGGCAGACAGAATTTTGGAAAAAACAAGAACTGTTGCCCAAAGGGATATGTCATCTCAGATTTTGGACAATATGGATATTGAAAAAGAAAGAGGAATAACTATTAAAGCCAGAGCAGTTTCACTGGAATATACCGCAAATAATGGGAAAGTTTATAATTTTAATCTTATAGACACCCCCGGACACGTGGACTTTAACTATGAAGTTTCCCGTTCTTTGGCAGCCTGTGAAGGTGCAATTTTAATAGTTGATGCATCACAGGGTATTGAAGCTCAAACTTTGGCTAATACTTATTTGGCTGTTGAACATAATCTGGAACTTCTTCCTGTTTTAAATAAAATTGATCTTCCTTCTGCCGAACCGGAGAGAGTGGCTAATGAAATTGAAGATGTTATTGGTATACCTGCTTTGGATGCACCGAGAATTTCCGCTAAAAACGGCATTAACATTGAAGAAGTTTTGGAGAGGATTGTAACTGACATTCCCGCACCAAAGGGCAATGATGAAGAACCTTTGAAAGCACTTATTTTTGATTCATATTATGACAGCTACCGTGGTGTAATTGTTTATGTAAGAGTTATGAGTGGTGTAGTAAAACCGGGAATGAAAATTAAAATGATGGCAAGTGGTGCGGAATTTACTGTTGTTGAAACAGGTACTATGGGTGCTACTACCATGAACCCCAAAAATGAACTTTTTGCGGGACAGGTTGGATATATCACAGCCAGCATTAAAAATGTAAGAGATACTACAGTAGGAGATACAGTTACATCTGCGGAAAATCCCGCTGACAAGCCTTTGCCCGGATACCGAAAGGCAAATTCCATGGTATTCTCCGGTGTTTATCCTGTGGATGGAGCTAAATACCCTGATTTGAGAGATGCTTTGGAAAAATTACAGTTAAATGATGCAGCTTTAAGCTATGAACCTGAAACATCTATCGCTTTGGGATTCGGTTTCCGTTGTGGATTTTTGGGACTTCTCCACATGGAAATTATTCAGGAAAGATTGGAAAGAGAATTTAATCTTGACCTTATCACTACAGCTCCCAGTGTTGAATATAAACTTCAGCTTACCGACGGCAGAAATATTGTAGTTGATAACCCTACCAATTATCCTGACCCTCAAACTATTTTAAAAGCGGAAGAACCTATAATTAAAGCCAGCATTTTTACTCCTACCCAATATATAGGAAATATTATGGAACTTTGTCAGGACAGACGGGGAACTTATATTGACACTAAATATTTGGATACGGACAGAGTGGAACTTCATTATGTTCTTCCCCTTAACGAAGTTGTCTATGACTTTTTTGACTGTTTAAAATCACGCACCAAGGGTTATGCGTCTTTTGACTATGAACTAAGTGGCTATCAGCAGTCAAAACTGGTTAAACTTGATATTCTTCTTAACGGTGAACCTGTGGACGCACTTTCTTTTATTATTCATGCGGATAAAGCTTATGAAAGAGCCAGAAAAATGGTTGAAAAATTAAAAGAGAATATTCCACGCCAAATGTTTGAAATTCCAATTCAGGCAGCAATCGGAGGAAAAGTCATTGCCCGTGAAACTGTTAAGGCTATGAGAAAAGATGTTCTTGCAAAATGTTACGGCGGCGATATTACCCGTAAAAAGAAACTGCTTGAAAAGCAGAAAGAGGGTAAAAAGAGAATGCGTCAATTTGGCAGTGTAGAAGTGCCACAGGAAGCATTCATGGCTGTACTTAAACTGGATGAAAATTAAAACAGGCAAGCTAATTTGTAGAACTTGTATTTTAGTACAGGGACTGTTTGTATAAAAATCTGAATTTCCCACAAGGACATTGACAAAAGCAGTTTACTATGATAGTTTTAATTTAATATAGTATTAGACTAAAATTATTGTAGGAGGGAAAGTATTATGGAAAAGACATTGAGTGATAAAACTGTAAATAACCAAAAAAAATGGATTTTGCTGATTTTTTTCATTTATGTTGTGGCATTAGGCTATTTTGCACTACGAAATGAAGTCATATTTTGGACAAGTATGTCCTATTATGAATTTATTAAGAAAACTCCGAATTTAATACCTTTTAAAACTGTTATAGGATATATTGTCGCTTTGTTTACACATTCAATGAATTTGGATATTTCAATAAAAAATCTTATTTTGCCGATTATTTCATTTATACCCTTCGGAATATTGGGATACGGATATGTGGATAATAAGAAAAAAATTAACTGTATATTGGGACTGGGTGCGGGGTTTTCACTGATTATAGAAATATTGCAAATGGTTCTGAGAAGAGGTATTTTTGATATTGATGATATTATTTTAAATTCAGTAGGTGTTATAATCGGAATGTGGCTTTTATCTTTATTTAAAAAACAAAAAGCCGAATAACTTTCTAAAGTAAATAAAACTTTCTTAATCCTCACTAAATACAGTGGGGATTATTTATACAAAAAGCAGAAGTTTAGTAAAATACATTGACAAATACAGTTTGTCGTGCTATTTTTATTATAGTACCATGGTATTATGCTAAAATATAACGGAGATTTTAACTGTGAAAGTTTTATTGGGTTAATGACAGCGATATTTAAGGAGTAAACAAAAATGACTGAGGGAAAAACTAAAGGAAAGAAGATTGTTCTAACTACAATTATAACAATAGCAGCAGTGTTTGTTGTTTTGGCAGTGGCATATTTTCATTGGCAATATGTTATACCTACATTGCCTATTTTGTCGGTTGATTCAGGTGTTATATCTGATAATGATTTAGAAACAGCACAAAGGATTCTTGAGG
>JAHHUB010000099.1 GCA_020024175.1 Oscillospiraceae bacterium
AAACCATATAAATATTAAAACACATCTGACTGCAGGGTTGCCCTGCTTTTTCATCTTATATAATTTTTGCTAATTACAACGCGTGAATATCACTTTAATTTGCGGTAAAACTTGTTACGCGTCTGACCGCAGGGTTGCCCTGCTTTTTCATCTTATATAATTTTCGCTAATTACAACGCGTGAATATCACTTTAATTTGCGGTAAAACTTGTTATGCGTCTGACCGCAGGGTTGCCCTGCTTTACATCTTATATAATTTTTGATAATTACAACGCGTGAATATCACTTTAATTTGCGGTAAAACTTGTTTACGCGTCTGACCGCAGGGTTGCCCTGCTAGTTTAATCCATAAACTTTTTTCTTAACCGAAGGTTTATTAAACAAAATTATTGTAAGGAGTAAATTCACTGTCCAGCCACAAGCGTAGCAGAAAAACAAGTTTTCCGCAGCAAGGAAATGATTTATAATATATGCTGCAGGAAGTCTTATAAACCACACTGAAACAAGATTTGTAACCGCAGGGATAAGAGTTTCACCTGCTCCCTGCATATATCCGTTAAGCACATTAAACATTGCTACCAAAGAGTAAAACGGCATAACTCGGATAAGATATGCATAACCCACATCAATAACAGCCTTATCAGGAGTAAACAGGGACATAAAAGGATTTCCGAAAACTATCAGCATACCTGTAACAGCAGCTACTATAACTACAGAAACTAAAAGCGTAGGTTTTATAGAATGTTTAATTCTCTCAGTTTTTCTTGCTCCTATATTCTGTCCCGCAAAAGTAGTAACTGCCAAATAAAGGGCATCAACACTCATATATCCAAGTGCATCTAATTTAGCAGCTACATTAAAGCCTGCCATAAAATCTGATCCATGAGTATTTACAACACTTTGAAGAAGCATTATACCACTGCAAAAAAGCACTTCATTTACACCAATAGGCAATCCCAGTTTTACCATTTCATTTAAAAGATCCTTATTACATTTAAATCCAAAAGTCTTTATTTCCAGCCAATCATAATGTTTTTTTATGTAAATTATACTGTAAATCCAGGAAATAAGCTGTGCCAAAGATGTGGCTAAAGCGGCACCTGCCACTCCCCATTTAAAAACTGCCACAAATAAAATATCCAAAATAATATTTACTATTGTGGATACCACTAGAAATTTAAGTGGAGATTTGCTGTCTCCCATACCACGAAGAAAACCTGAATTTAAGTTATATCCAACCAAAGGTGCTATTCCAATAAATGATATAATTAAATATATATGTGCTTGTTCATAGGCATCAGAGGGAACATGCATCATATTGAGAATAGGCCGACTTAATACTATACCTATTATAATTACAGGTAATGCCAAAATATTGGTAATTGCACAGCAGTTGTTTACAACAGCAGTCAGCATATCATGACGGTTAGCTCCATAATACTGGCTAACTAAAATCATGGCTCCTGCACTAAATCCCACAAATACCGAACTTGCCATCCAAAGTATAACTCCTGTAGTTCCTACAGCTGCAAGAGCAGTTTTACCTACAAAGTTTCCCACAACTATGCTGTCAGCAAAGTTGTAAAGCTGATACATTAATGAACCCAGTAAAAGCGGAAAAGCATATTTTAAAATATTTATAACAGGACTACCTATTGTCATATCACTAGTTTTTTTAATCTTTTTTTCTTCCATATTTCCTCCTTAAAAAATAGTTATTTCATAAATAAAAGTCATAGTTTTAATAATCTATGACTTTTAGGATTATTGTATGTTTTCTGTCATATATGCATCAAATCCTATTAAAATAAGAATTAATGCAGCAGGGACAAATATACTGAATTTGGACATAGCATTAATAATATATATTCCCGCCATAACTCCGATAGTAAATCCTATAGTAATAAACAAAAACAGAATAAATGTTCTTAAAGTTTTTTTTGATGGATTTAGCAATGCATTTCCAAAATGTTCTCCTAAAAATCTGATATTTCCCGAACCTAAAGTTGTAGCAACCACATTTCCCTCCCAAGCAGTAAAACTGGCAAGTTGAAATCCACAGATGGCAGAAATGGTGAAATTCACTATGTGGTCAGGAAAACTTAAAGGAAGAAAACCTATAATCACAAATATACAGAACTCTGTAAGCAGACAAGCTCTTTGATAATATTTGCTGACAAGTCCATTGGAAATTTTTTGTCTGAAAAAAAATGACATCATAGCTCCAAAAGCATTGGCAAATATAGACATAAAGTATATGCCTGTATCCCGAAAACGATTTTCAGTAATGGCTATACCCATTCTAACCATATTGCCTGTATTCATTGACGCAAGATATCTTCCATGAAGTTTATATGTGTATGCATTTACAAACCCACCTATAAATATGAGTATAAAGACAAAGAAAAAACTCTCATAAATATTTTCTCTTTTTTGTTCCATAAAAAAACACCCGCAATCTTATTTTTTACTCACTAATCTACATTATATTACATTATTTCTTATTCATCAACCCGTAATATAATTTTCATAAAATATGTGAATTTAAATAAGTTGTCGAGGCATTTTTTAGTGATTATTTGCTTATCTTTCAGAATTTTTTAACATTTCTTTGGCATTATTCAAAGCTGCATCAGTTATATCTTCACCTACCACAATTCTGGCAAGCTCTTTTACTCTCTGATTTACATTTAAAACTTCAGCTTTGGTAAAAGTCTGCCCGTTTTCTACTTCTTTGTGAATATAAAAATGTCTGTTTCCGTAAGATGCCACCTGTGCCAGGTGAGTTATACAAATAACCTGATGATTTTCAGAAACTTCTTTCAGTTTTTCGCCGATTTTTTGTGCTGCTGTTCCGCTGACACCTGTATCAATTTCATCAAAAATAAGTGTTCCAATATTGTCTTTTTCTGCAATTACATTTTTTATAGCCAGCATAATTCTTGAAGTTTCACCACCGGAAGCTATTTTTGAAATAGGTTTCATCGGTTCACCCGGGTTGGTTGAAATAATTATTTCTGCTAAATCACAGCCTTTTTCTCCAAAATCCATGGGAGTAATTTTTACACCTAATTTTACATTGGGCATATCCAAAAATTAAATCTATCTGTTCCAAAAGAGAATTTTCCATATCATTCATGGTAAAACCGATTTCGCTTAAAGCATCACGAATTTTTTCGGAATTTTTTATTCTTTTTCTCTCTTCAATAAGTTCGTTTTCTTCTCCAACAGAAATATCTGCTTCTTCTATTTCATTTATCTGATATTTTAGAATATCTATTCTTTGTTCTCTTTGCTGAACATCGGAATCTATTGCATTAAGTTGTTTTTTTATATTTTTATACTCTGAGTAGCATACATCATAATCATTTTTTACTGAATCATAATCACCATAGTTGTCCAAAAAATCCACATCATTACCTGTATTTAAAAAATGACTTGTGTCTTGTTGCCCATGTATTGCTATAAGTTCTTTGGAAATATCCCTGAGCATGGATACTGTAGAAGGTTTTCCGTTTATTTTACAAATACTTTTGCCGTCAGCCGTTAACTCACGGGAAATAAGTATTTCACTATCAGGGCAATCGTAACCCATCTCTTTAAAATAATTTTCCTGTCTTTCCGATAAATCTGAAAAACAAGCAGAAACTGATGCTTTTGCCTCACCATTTCTCACTATGTCTTTGTTAATTCTAGCTCCTAAAATGCTGTTTACGGCATTTATAAGCATGGTTTTTCCTGCACCTGTTTCCCCTGTAAACACATTAAATCCATTTTCAAAGGATATACTCAGCTCTTTTATGACAGCAAAATTTTTTATATAAAGCTGTGTCAGCAATATAATTCCTCCTTTTTTAAAGAAAGCTTTTCCAAAAAATCACGATAAAATCATGAATTTATTTTCTGTGACTTTATCGTGATTTATATTATTGATCCGTGTATTTTTGCTTATTTTTAAGAATATTTTTTAGTTGGGCAGTTAATTGAGATGCTTTCATATTATCTCTGAGAAGAAGAAAAACAGTGTCATCTCCTGCCAATGTACCCACCAATCCGTCATCCCAGTGAACAGAATCAAGAGAAGCACAAGCAGCACTTGCCATACCTGTGTAACACTTTAATACCACTATATTTTGAGCATAATCAACATCAATAACAGATTGAGTAAATATAGAGTAAAATTTTGCAGATATATCAGTTGGTTTATTTCCGGAGGCAGTGACATATTTATATCTGCCATTGCCATCCTGCATTTTTATAAGTCTTAATTCTTTTATATCTCTGGAAACTGTAGCCTGTGTAACACAGATTTTTTCTTCAAGAAGTTTATTTAAAAGTTCTTCCTGAGTTTCAATAGGGTATTTGCTAATCAGTTGTAATATTTTGGCCTGTCTATCAGATTTCATAATTAAGTTTTCCTCCAATATTATAGCTAATTCATAATTCTCTATATATGAGTGAGTTTTTCACTGACTATATCATAAAAGTTTTCCTGGTCAAAACGCAGAAATTTAACTTTTTTATCGGATTTTTTTATCATTACACTTTCTCCGAAATTTAGCTTTATAGGTGTTTCTCCATCACAGGAAACATACACATCGGGGTCGTTTCTGGAATTTTGAGAAACCACAGTCAGTTCTCTCTCCGCTGAGAAGATAAGACTTCTGCTGGCAAGAGAATGTGGGCAAATCGGGGTCAAAAGAATACATTCCACTATGGGATCCACTACAGAACCTCCCGCTGAAAGTGAATATGCTGTAGAACCTGTGGGAGTTGATAAAATCACGCCATCAGCTCTGTATTTAACCATAGGTTTTTGGTCGCATAAAACGCTGATATTTACAATTTTACTGATTAAGCCCTTGGAAATAACTATATCATTTACAGCGTATTTTTTGCCTGCATTAGTTATTCTGGTTTCCAGCAACATTCTTTCTTCCATATGATAATCTCCACTTTTAAGCTGTGAAAGCTTATGCAGCTCATTGGGATTTATCTGTGCCAAATAACCCATTGTACCCAAATTTATTCCGAAAATAGGTTTATCAACTGTTATGGCAGCTTTCGCTGCACCGATTATAGTGCCATCGCCGCCTATTACTGCAATAACATCACACTTGTTAAGACAGGTACCGAAATCCGCAAAATGTACATCTTTAAAATCAAAATAAGATTTATAAGCTATATCAATATATGATTCTATTTCATTTTTACTCAGTTCTCTGACTACATCGCTTGTGGCTTTTATTGCCTCGGGTTTAATCATATTAGGCATTATCAGTACATTCACTTCAAAACACCTCCTATTTCTTATCCAAGGCTTTATGGGAAAGTTCTACAATTTCATTTATAAGTTCATCATTAACCATATTTTCGCCGGTTTTTTTCAGGTAAAGAAGATATTCAATATTACCTTCCGGTCCTCTTATAGGAGAAAAGTTCAGTCCGCAAGTGGCAAATCCCAGTTCTTCAGCGGTTTTTACTGTGTTTTGAACAACTTCTTTATGAACCGATATATCTTTTACCACACCTTTTTTGCCTACTTTTTCTCTGCCGGCTTCAAACTGCGGTTTAACAAGACAAACACATTGTCCACTTTCTTTAAGACATCTGTAAACCACCGGCAAAATAAGTTTGAGGGAAATAAAAGAAACATCAACTGATATAAAATCAATTTCTGAAGGAATCTGCTCTTCAGTGATATATCTTATATTGGTTCTTTCCATATTGACAACTCTTTCATCATTTCTCAAAGACCAGGCAAGCTGTCCATATCCCACATCAACAGCATAAACTTTTACTGCCCCATTTTGCAGCATACAGTCAGTAAAACCACCTGTAGATGCACCAAAATCACAGCAAATAAAACCATCTAATTTAAGGTCAAAGCAACTCATAGCTTTTTCAAGTTTTAAACCGCCTCGGCTTACATATTTGAGTTTTTCGCCTCTGACTTCGATTTTATCTGTTTCTGACACTTCAAATCCGGCTTTATCGGCTTTTTGATTATTGACATAAACCTGTCCTGCCATAATCAGGGCTTTAGCTTTTTCACGGGAAGAAACCTCATTTAATTCCGCTAAAACAATATCCAATCTTTTCTTCATTTTAATCTACCTGTCCGTTTTTTATATTAATTATATCATCATAAATTGATTTTCCGTCTAATTTAAGATTTATTAAACTGTTTTTCATAACTGCCTGAGGTACAAAATTTCTTATTCCTCTGAGTTTAAAATTGCCATTATATCCTTTTTGTATGAGCATAGAACAATAGCTTTCTCCTAAAC